>CAZSGT010000133.1:0-5866 GCA_964606215.1 uncultured Lachnospiraceae bacterium | reverse complement strand
ATAATAATATCTATCATAACAGTAGACCGGTACACCCCTTTGCGGACATCCCGATACAGGTCGACAGACGCGATTCCTATCCCAATCATACAGAAGATAAACATTACCACACTGTAAATCTTTGTATCTTCCAGGCGTTCCATTCTTTCCTCCGGACTCTCCCTGCGCCCGGAAATATGAATCAACCATAAAACCAATCCTAAAATTCCTGAAGCCGCTGAAAACAACAGATATTTATAACCTATCTTCTTCAAATCCCCAGAACTGGCTAACATTATATCCCGGTTATCCGGACGAATCCATATTCTACAATCCCCCTCTTCCCTGACGTTCTCCTCACCCTTATAATGTTTTCGATAAGACTCTCCCTCAAAAGACCAGATTAAATCGTATTCATAAATTGTCGTATCACGTCCATTACGCACAATATTCTTTGAGGTGACATTGCAGATTTGTCCGGTACTTTTTATATAATTTTTTGTATCATAAGCAGTGTGCAGCTGGGCAAATCCCAGAAGCAGACATAACCCTGCTATGCAAAAAAGCAGCCGGAAGGGCTTTTCCAACAAAATTTTCAATCCCCTGTAAGCTTTTCCCCAATAAAATTCCATACTGTGTATCCCCTTTTTTAATCATAAATTCCTGTTAAATCCTCGGCTTACTGCACCACATTCCAAACGCCAGACCTCCCACGGGTATCACAAAACTAACCAAAACCGGCACCAATATATTTACAGCTGTATACCTATACCCATCCGCCACGGTAAATATCCCCTGAAACAGTACCGTTGCCCCCATGAGACACAGACACAGTTTTACAGCTTTTTTCATGATGAAAATATTAAGCTGTCTCCTGGAAACCGGAAGATAACGCAATAACCCGTACATGTATTTCCACTGCCTGTTCTCCGTGTAATTTGTAAATTTCTGTACATAACATGCGACTCCTATCCATTCCATACCATATCCATAGATTATCATCAAGAAATCATCCCTCTCCCATGCCTGTATGGGAATCGCCATCAACACCACAGAAAGAAAAGAAAAAATGGCAGCCATCAGGTTATTGCCCACATGCTCCGGAAACCAGGTGGTCTCCTCCTTAAAAAACTGACGCAGCTGTTCCTGTTGCTTTTTATCTATTTCCATATCCTATCCCCTTTCAGTTTTGCACAAAATTCCTACGCTCACAGCGTTTCTCCTACTGCTCTGCATTTTTCTGCCCATGGCTTTTTTCCTTCCAGTCTTTCCCCACATCCAGGCTCTCTCCAAACTGTACGATAGCTCCATGTTCCATCACCGCCACATAATCGGTCTCCCTCTCAATCTCTGACAATATGTGGCTGGTCATAAGGATACTGCAATTCTCCTCACGAATCAATTCCCGCAGCATCCCGAAAAACTCCCTGCGAAAAACCCCGTCCATTCCCGCCGTCACTTCATCCAGCAAATACAGCCGGGGCTGGTGCGCCATGGCAAATGCCAATTGGAATTTCAGCTGTTCCCCCCTGGACATCAGGCGGTATGTTTTCGTGGCAGAAACCCCCATGGTTTTCATGGACTCCATGAAGATTTCCATGCTAAATGCATCGTAAAACATTCCCAGCAGCTCTGCATTCTGCTTTCCAGTCCGGTCTCCCAGAAAACAATTGTCTTCAGAAACATAACCGATTTTATTCATCAGGGCGGCGTGGTTCGTCTTTATGTCCTCGCCGTCCACGGAAATCTCTCCCTCATAAGCGGCACTCTCATCCAGAATATATCTCATCAAGGTAGTTTTGCCGGCGCCGTTTTCTCCTATTAGCCCATAAATGTATCCTGCCTGTAACTCCATGTTGATATTCTGCAGATGAAATTTCCGCCTTTTTCCTGTTACATCATGAAATGCCAATATAATATCTGCTCGTTCCATTTATTTCTCCTCATATAAAGCCTGTGCCATTTCCAGAAAACTGTCACAGTCCATTCCTGCCTGCTTTGCCTCATATATTACTTCTCCCAGCCGTTTTTCCAGCATCATAAGCTGTTTCTCCCGCAGATAATCGGTATTGTATTCGCATACATAGAAACCTTTTCCTGGGGCGGAGCGAATCAGTCCCTCCTTTTCCAACTCCTCATACGCCCGTTTCGTGGTAATGACGCTGACGCCCAGGTCTGCCGCCAGCGCCCGGATGGAGGGCAGTGCTTCCCCTGCCTTTAATTCCTTTGTCACAATAGCATTCTTTAGCTGGCTTACAATCTGCTCGTAAATTGCCAGTGTTCCCTGTGGAAGAATCGTTATTTTCATATCCCGCCTCCATTTTCTATCCCAGAATGACTCATTTTAAAATCTTCATACTCCACCGCATTTTCCAGCTCCGTCTTTATAAAACGGCGATACCGGATACAGAGGGGAATCTGTATGAGAAGCATAATTCCAAGGAACAGTATCGCACCCTCCGATGCAAAACCCGGTCCCGTTCCTCCATATATCAATATACTTGTCAGTATCACATTACAGATTCCCGCAATATATATGATAAAGACTTTATATAGCGCTTCCTTTGTAATATCCCATTGGTTCTCACCAGTCTTTTCCCAGGGAAGCATAGTGGATATAATGAAATCATTACAAAGAATCCCCACTACTAACAGCCCATTTAGATGAATAAGCGGAATCATCGCCAGGATTCCTGCCAACGCAAGACCCATAGGAAAACAAATCCGGAAATAATAGGACTGGTAGATAAAATTTCTCCGTCCGGCAGAATCCATGGGACATAAATACATCATTTTATTTAACCGCACCGAATGCATGACGCCGGAAAAATAAGCATGCAGCATGGGCAAAAACATCAGAAAAATTATAATACACTGACGCAGGCTGCCGGCAATCAGATCTTCCATCATGATAAAAAGAAACCACACTGGAAAATTAATCACCTGAGGAACCTTTTTGAACTGCTCCGCCAGACGGCTCCACTTATACGCCTGCATATACTGTCTCACAATATTTTTTAACATAGCGCCTCCTTGTTCCGTTTACTGAAAAAGTACATAAACTCCTCTACCGATGGATATGTGACCTGCAACGCAGCGTCATAATGATTCAGACGGCTGTGCCGCACCAGCGCCTTTGTCCCGTATTTGCTTTCCTCCATGGAGATAATTCTCTCTTTGGGAAGCAGACGGATTTTGTATGTCTCCCCCGACACGATGCGCCATCTCCCCCGGAACTGCTCCATATCTCCTGCAAACATCTGCCTGCCCTCATCCAGATAGACAAAATAATCTGCCAACGTGTCCAAATCCTCCGTCAAATGGGTGGCAAGCACCACGCTTTTCGTCCCGTCTGCAATGAACTCCTGCAAAATTTCAAAAAAACGATTCCTGAAATCCGGATCAAAATTTGCAGTGGGCTCATCCAATATCAAAAGCATGGGGTCATGTGCCAGTGCAAACGCAAACTGACATTTCAATTTTTCTCCCTTAGAAAGCCTGCCAAATTTTTTACGATAATCCAAACAAAACTCTTCCAGATAGTTCTCCATCTTTTCCCAACTGTACTTTGAAAAAAACGAACCGTAATTATCGGCATTCTCCCGGATACTATACCGGGCGTCAAACAATTCCTCCACAAGGACCGTCCCTATGTTGTCATGTATGTCTTTTTCCCTTTCGTCATAAGACATACCGTCAATGACAACCTGTCCCCCATCCGGCTTATACAATCCCAGCAGAAGATGCAGCAGGGTAGTCTTACCCGCACCGTTTCTGCCCGCCAGCCCGCAAATATATCCGGCTGGTATGTCAAAGGAAACATCTTTCAAAACAAATGTCCCTATATGCTTCGATACTCCACTTACTTTTATCACCGGCAGCCTCCTTTCCCGATTCCCATGTGCGTTTACTTTTACACACAAGCTGTTCTGTTTCACTGTTTATCAACTGTATATATTTATATATACACTATATGTACACTTATGTCAAGAGGCAGATAAAAATGTATTTATTAATTTTTTTCATCTCATAGGATTCAGGTACAGGAAAGTAAGTTTATATATTTTCTTTGTCAATTTGTGCGAAAATTCTATATAAAAAAAAGTCATACAAGATTTTCATTTAAGGCTGTTTCAAGGTCGCTGGTGCTTAGGTCATGTATTTTATGACCTTATGCACCACTGCGTAGCTTGACAAGCGAAAGCGTGCCTTAAAGGAAAATAATTG
This sequence comes from uncultured Lachnospiraceae bacterium, assembly GCA_964606215.1. Lineage (GTDB taxonomy): Bacteria > Bacillota > Clostridia > Lachnospirales > Lachnospiraceae > CAZSGT01. Next base: position 1,660 of record CAZSGT010000133.1, on the reverse strand, counting down.
TTATGACTTTCTTTTGCATAATTTATTAAAACTCTTTCTTATTCATAATCCTGACACTGATAAGACAGGAAATTACATACACCAGCAATGCTCCTGCCAATGCCGCCAGTTCCGTCCATACCAAGTGCCCCGCAATCCACTTTCCAACGACCCGGATGTCAATGTGTGCCGATTCCACCAGTCTTAAGCCGAGATATGGAATTAACGCCACAACACCACACAAGCACAGCAAAATTATTCTGCTTTTCTCGGCTCCATACTTAAACCCAAGGGGATACATAATCGAAACAAACAGCAACATTCCGGGAAATATCATCAACGCCTGCAGCATTCCTTTCAGACAGGTATCCATCTGACCTCTTGCCATATAAAATGCCAGTGCCATCAGACACCCCGCCAGGCAGGCTATGGCAATGCCAAGTATTCCAAATACATATTTTTGTATAATATATGTTTTCCGTTTCACGGGAAGCGTAAACAAAAACACATATCCGTTATCCACCTCATAGAAAGCCGGAATACTGGTAAACAGAAACGCACTTACAAAGGTCATATAGGTGATAACATAAGAAGAGTCCATCTCAAAATTTAAAATAATCGCCAGAAGAAACACGCAAACTATCATTTTTTTCTGCTGTGCCAAAAGCTGCATATCTTTTACAAATAAGCCCTTCATAAATCCCTGCCTCCAATCATCATCAAAATCAAATCGTCAATATTCCCTTTCTCCACCACAACCCCCGGATAATTCTCCCGGTAATACTGTCTCTGGTTTGTGAGACAGCTATATCCGTAAGGCTCTTCCTTATATTTCAAGAGATAGGATTTATCCAGTCCTTCAAAGGAATCTTTCTCAACTTTTAAAAGGGCATACTCACTCAGCAGCACATCGGTCTCTTCATGGAGAATGACTTCTCCATCATGAATCATGTAAAAATCATCACACAGATTTTCTAAATCCGAGGAAATGTGGGAGCTGATTAGAATTGAACGCTCCGGGTCCTCCTCCATATAACCGCGCAACATCCCAAGCAGTTCATCTCTCGCCATCACATCCAGTCCCTGGGTGGGCTCATCTAACATCAGCAACGAAGCCCGGTGGCTCATCGCCACAAGCAGTTTCAGCCTTGCCTTCATACCATTGGAAAAATCTTTTATTTTTTTGTCAAGAGGCAGCTTATGTTTCCTGCACTGCTCCAAAAACCATTCCTTGTCAAATTGGGAGTACATTGGTTTTAAAATCTTGACAATATCCCGAATCATCAGCTGGGTGCTAAATCCTGAATCCGAAAGTACCACTCCCAGCTTTTGTTTATCCTCTTCCGTCAGCTCCCTGATATCCTTTCCAAACATCTCCACATGTCCGCCGTCCATGTGGATTAATCCCAGCGCCGCCTTAAAGGTAGTGCTCTTTCCAGCACCATTTTCCCCGACAAATCCGGTGATGCAGCCTGGCCGCACCTCCATGGAACAATTTAGAGAAAAGTCCTTATACTCTTTTCTCAAGTCTTGTATTTTCAGCATCGAATCCCTCCAATATTTTTTACATTTCCAACAATAGTTCAAAGAGATTTCGGATTTCATCCACCGTCAAGCCGTACCGCCTGCCCTTTAAAATTGCCTGCTCCAAATCCACCTCCACCTCTTTTCTCTGTTCCTC
>CAZSGT010000132.1:0-5914 GCA_964606215.1 uncultured Lachnospiraceae bacterium | reverse complement strand
CAGTATTCCGGATTTTACCAGAACTATGAAGAATACAGGCAAGGAAAACTATACAGATACACATGAGTATCAGATTACCGGGTTTGTGCCGGGCATGAAAAATTATCTGATTCTCCGGCTGTACAACGATAAAGGAGTTGTACAGGAGTCCGCCGTGTATACCATTGACACTCCGGGGGGAACGGTTTCACCGTTGAAATGTGCCTATACAGAGGGAAAGAGCAAACAGGAGCTGCAAAACGGACTATATTTTGTTTATGGGGATTCCAATAAGAATCCAGTCATCGCTCTCTACGATAATACCGGTATTTTAAGAGGGGAGATTCCTCTTAAGAATTATCATGGGGACGGAATCGAGACGGTATATGATAATATTGCTTACAGTTATTCCAAGACAGGAATTGCGGAGGTTTCTTCCCTGGGGCAGGTTATGCATGTGTTCCAGATGAAAGGATATGAACAGCATCACGATTTTGTGTATGACGGTTATGGAAATTATCTGGTGCTTGCCAGCCGCAGCGGTAAAAATCAGAAGACGGAACAGGATTTGATTCTGGAGGTATCCCAGAGCAGTGGTAAGGTGACGGAGCTTATCGATTTATCCAAGCTGATGCGGGAGCAGAAAGAACTTGCTTCTTCCAAAAAGAAAAAATTAAACTGGATTGGACTTAACTCTATACAGGCAGTGGGCGTCAATGATATCATTGTCAGTTCCAGAGAGCTTTCCAGCATAATTAAAATTGGCAACATACGGGGAGAGGTGCCTAGTGTGGAATATATCCTGGCGGACAAAAAGCTGTACGCAGACAGCGTGTTTGCGACAAAAGTCCTGACGAAGTCCTATGTGGAGGGAGAGGAACCAGAACCCACAGAAGAACTGGTGGAATCCATTCTGGAAAAGCCGGAGCCGGAACAGATTCCTTTTAGCTCCCAGTTTGGACAAAATGAGATGGTGGTTTCCCAGGAGGGAGCTCTGGAGGAAGGACAGTATTATGTATATATGTTAAATAACAATTACGGATACTGGCCTACCCACACTGCATTTAACTGGAGCAAGATTCCGGGAGTAGGTACAAAGGCTGCCAAAGCCACCACGTCTTCTTATTACAAATATCTGGTGGATGAGGTAAACCGGGTATATTATCTGGTAGATGAAATGGATTTGCCGTACAGCAGTGAGGACGGCAATGTACAGGTGACCAGAGACGGACATATCATGTACTGCCAGGCAGATGCAAATATGTTTGCGGAGTATGATAAGGAAGGAAAGCTGGTCCGCCAGTACAATTTTGGAAAGGGTATTTACCGGGTTCATAAGATGGATATGAAAAACTTTTGGTATAAGTAGACTGCTACTTGTACTATACAGAGCAGGTATTGTATACTGTTCTATAGAGGTTTAAACGAATTATGAAAAAATAAAACGCATACATGTATATGCAGAAATGAGGTAAGAGATGAAATTTTTTATTGACACAGCCAATGTAGAGGACATTAAAAAGGCAAACGATATGGGTGTGATTTGCGGTGTTACCACCAATCCATCCCTGATTGCCAAGGAGGGAAGAGATTTTAACGAAGTCATCAAGGAAATCACCTCCATTGTGGACGGACCAATCAGCGGCGAGGTGAAAGCAACTACTGTGGACGCAGAAGGAATGATTGCCGAGGGAAGAGAGATTGCAAAGATTCATCCAAACATGGTTGTAAAGATTCCGATGACTGTGGAGGGACTGAAGGCTACAAAGGTGCTGGCATCCGAGGGCATTAAATGTAATGTGACGTTGATTTTCTCCGCAAACCAGGCGCTCCTTGCGGCAAGAGCCGGTGCGGCTTATGTATCCCCATTCCTGGGACGTCTGGATGATATTTCCCAGCCGGGTATCAGCCTGATTGAAGATGTGGTAACCATTTTTGAAAACTACGGAATTGAGACAGAGATTATTGCGGCAAGTATCCGCAATCCTATCCACGTTACAGATTGCGCATTGGCAGGTGCAGATATTGCTACAGTGCCATACGGAGTCATTGAGCAGATGACAAAGCATCCGTTGACGGACCAGGGAATTGAGAAATTCCAGGCGGATTACAAGGCGGTATTTGGAGAATAAGATTTTCAATGATGATAGAAAGGAAACGATAGACATGAATACATTAGAGCTTCAGAAAGTTGCCAACGAAGTCCGCAAGGGTATTGTGACGGCAGTGCATAGTGCGAAGTCCGGTCATCCGGGTGGTTCTTTATCTGCGGCAGACATATTTACGTACTTATATTTTGAAGAGATGAATGTGGACCCTAAGGACCCGGACAAAGCAGACAGAGACCGCTTTGTACTTTCCAAAGGTCATGTGGCGCCGGGATTATATTCCACATTGGCACAGAAGGGATTTTTCCCGGTAGAAGATTTAAAGACGCTCCGTCATGTGGGCTCTTACCTGCAGGGGCATCCCGACAAGAAGCATATACCAGGTGTGGATATGTCCAGCGGCTCTTTGGGACAGGGAATTTCCACAGCTGTGGGTATGGCATTGTCCGCTAAGATGTCTGGCGAGGATTACCGGGTATACACCTTGCTTGGCGATGGCGAGATTCAGGAGGGACAGGTCTGGGAGGCAGCGATGTTTGCCGGACACCGTGCACTGGATAATCTCGTGGTGATTGTAGATAATAATGGTTTGCAGATTGACGGGGATATTGCGGAGGTATGTTCCCCATATCCTATCGATAAAAAGTTTGATGCCTTTAACTTTGAAGTGATTAACGTGGACGCCCATGATTTTGACGCGCTGGCAGACGCATTTGCAAAGGCACGCTCTACCAAGGGAAAACCTACGGCGATTATTGCAAAGAGTGTAAAAGGAAAAGGGGTTTCCTTTATGGAGAACCAGGCAAGCTGGCACGGAAGCGCCCCCAATGATGAGCAGTACCAGACTGCCATGGAAGAATTAGAGAAAGCAGGTGAAGCATTATGTCAGAAGTAAAGAAGATTGCAACAAGAGAAAGCTATGGCAATGCTTTAGCTGAAATGGGAAAGAAATATCCGGAGCTAGTGGTACTGGATGCGGATTTAGCAGCTGCAACCAAGACCGGGATTTTTAAGAAAGCATTTCCGGACAGACATATTGACTGTGGTATTGCAGAGTGTAACATGGTAGGTATTGCCGCAGGTCTGGCAGCTACCGGCAAGATTCCATTTGTGAGTTCCTTTGCAATGTTTGCGGCAGGACGTGCCTACGAGCAGGTTCGCAACTCTGTGGGATATCCCCACTTGAATGTGAAAATCGGCGCTACCCACGCAGGCATTTCTGTAGGAGAGGACGGTGCCACCCACCAGTGTCTGGAGGATTTGGGTCTCATGCGCATGATTCCGGGGATGGTTGTCATGAATCCGTCGGATGATGTGGAGGCAAAGGCGGCAGTGGAGGCGGCCATCAACCATGACGGTCCGGTGTATATCCGCTTTGGACGTCTGGCGACGCCGGTCATTAATGACCATGCAGATTACAAGTTTGAGTTAGGTAAAGGAATTACCCTTCGTGAGGGTACAGATGTGACATTGTTTGCTACTGGTCTGGAGGTTGCAGAGTCTCTTGCGGCAGCAGAGAAGCTGGCGGCAGACGGTATTCAGGCGAAGGTTGTCAATATCCACACCATTAAGCCGTTGGATACGGATTTGGTGGTGGCAGCGGCAAAGGAGACCGGAAGGGTTGTTACCGTAGAGGAACATTCAGTGATTGGTGGTCTGGGAAGTGCAGTTTGTGAGGCGCTTAGCGAGGCTTGTCCGGTTCCGGTGCTTCGCATCGGTGTGAATGACGTCTTTGGTGAGTCTGGTCCGGCGGTAGAGCTGATTCAGAAGTACGGATTGGATGCAGAGGGCATTTACCAGAAAGTGAAAGCGTTTATGAAATAGAAGGAAATAGCATAAAATTTTCAGCAATACGCATTAAAGGTATATGTAAACCGGGTCTTCCGTTTATGGGAAGACCCGGTTTAATGTCGTTTCCTGAGATATCTGTGTAAATAAATCCATTTGCTATAAATACGTTACCGTTTCGTTATTTCAGCTTCCTGGTCTGAATCTCATATTCAATGGGAAGCAGGAGTTTGTACGGTGTAACCCTGGAAAGAACACGGAGTACACTGGTCTGAAGACTGGGAACTATCAGGCATTTTCCTTTTAGTAAACCGTTTACCGCTGCCGCCGCACATTCTTTGGCAGAGATTGAACGCAGGGAAAAGCTGGTGCCTGCCACACTGTCAAACTCAGTGGAAACCGGTCCAGGGCAGAGTACGGATATCTGCACATTTTTGCGCTCCCTGCGAAGCTCGTAGTTGACTGCCATGCTGTAATGAAATACATAGGATTTGGTGGCGCTGTAGGTGGCGAATGCGGGACCTGGCTGGAATGCCGCAATACTGGCGATATTCAGGATACGTCCACGGGTCATCCGCTTTGCAAAACGTTTTGTCAGAATCTGCAGCGCCACAATATTTGTCTGAATCATCTCTAATTCACTTTTCAGAGGGACTTTATTGTAACTGCCAAGCTTGCCAAAGCCGGCGGCATTGACAAGGATTCCCACGTCATAGCTTCTGGTAAAAGCAAGAAGTTTATAACAGTTATCCGGGTCAGATATATCGGTAGCGTAAGGAATCACATCAATATCATGCTGCTGACGCAGTTCCCGGCGCAATTGTTTCAGACGTTCCTCCCGCCTGGCAACCAGTATTAAATTGTAGCCTTTCCCAGCTAATATTCTGGCAATCTCCAGTCCGATTCCGCTGGAGGCTCCGGTAATAAGTGCGTACATATATATTCTCCTTTTCTCATACAGGTTTTAAAATTATTTTTTATCGAATAGGAAATTTCTCCTATCTCTTATTAGTATAGCACATTTTTTCAAATATTTGCATATAAGTCAAAAAAATATGTCAGTCATTGACAAATCCTGGTTTCCAAGATATGATTTATATATATGTATTATATCTTGATTTGACCTGGTGCAACGAATTGCAAGGAGTTTAAGAAATTACCAGTTTGGTTTGTTTTTCGCTGTACCTGCAAAGGAGACAGACGGTATGAGTATAGACATAATGGGAAAGATATATGAAGTCCGATGTCAGGATGGACCGGTTACAGGGACGGTGGAAGTGCCAGGCTCCAAGAGCATTACCAACCGTGCACTGCTTCTGGCGGCACTGGCACAGGGGACTTCTACGGTAAAAGGTGTATTGCTCAGCAAAGATTCCCAGGTGTTTTTGGAGGCGCTTACCTCTCTGGGAATCCAGATGGAAGTGGATGAGAAATGCCATGAGGTACGTCTGCAGGGAACCGGAGGCGTACTTCCGGTAAAGGAAGGCAGGATTTATGTGGGCAGTGCGGGAACAGCGGCAAGGTTTATCACTGCCATTGCCGGTCTGTCCGACGGAAAATACGAGATGGAATCCTCTCCCCAGATGAAGAAGCGCCCCATGAAAGATTTGCTGCAGGCGTTGGAGTGTCTGGGGGCAAACATTTGTTACAAAGAGGAACCTTATGCATTTCCCTTTGAGATAGAAGGGGCAGGAGGGGGACGGGAGGATGTGGAAGAGATTCCACTGAATATCGATAAAAGCAGTCAATATCTCAGTGCCCTGCTTATGGCGGCACCTATGTTAAAAAAGGATATAACTATTCGGCTTACTGGAAAGCGCAGCGCCAAATCCTATGTTGCCATTACCCAGAGAATGATGGAGGAGTTTGGGGCGGATGTGATTAGTCAGCTGGGAGAGGATATATACCAGATTCGTTCGGGAGACAGATATAGGGCAAGAGAGTACCAGGTGGAGCCGGATGTATCTGCAGCGTGTTATTTTTATGCCATGGCAGCAGTCACAGGGGGAAGCATGACCGTGCGGCATGTGACGCCGGAC
>CAZSGT010000131.1:0-5934 GCA_964606215.1 uncultured Lachnospiraceae bacterium | reverse complement strand
GTCAACCCCTTCAACCACAACCGATTCTGTAGTAAAGTATTCTTTTGTAATGTATTCCGGCTCTTCAAGAAAGGCATCCGTATATACTGACAGAACAAACAAAAGCACCGTCAGCAAAATAGAAATAACAAGACCTTCGGAGCGATTGCCCACCAACATACTAACCAGTACAAACAAGGCAGTATACGAAATCATTGCCACTAAACAATACAAAAATAAAAGAGCAATTTCTTCCACTGGCATTTCAAACTTCCACCACGGCCTGGCAGCGGAAACTACGGCTGTCAGTATTACAAATAAAACATACAAAATAGCAGATGCCGATGCGCACACAAGAAACTGTGCAAAATAAATAGCACCTCTGGAATGTCCCGCCGCCACCTTATTCCGAATGGTCCCATCGCTAAATTCGTTTCCAATTAAATTGCAGATAAAAATAAAAAATAACATGGTTATATAAATTGCTCCGTTAGGAAAAACTCCCTCCGGTGTCATTTCAATTCCTGACATAAAGCAAAACGCCACAACCACATATGCCATGCAAAGCCAGAAAGAACGGTTTTTCCATAGACAGACAAAATCTGCCCTCAATAATCTACTCATCCATTTTCCCTCCTACCAGATTTATATAATAACTTTCCAAATCCTCTTCCCTCTCTGCCATAGATAAAATCTCACAATTCTCCTTTTCCAGAGCAAGGGCAAGCTGTGTGATACTGATTTTATCATAAACATCTGCCTGGGTTTCACTTATAACTTTATATTCCACACCAAGAGCATCCAGTACACAGGCAAGGGCCCGGGTATCGCTGACTTCCACCCGCATACATTTGCGGCATGCCAGCTCCAGTTCTTCCGCACTGATTTCCCGAATCATTTTCCCTCCATCAATAAAACCATAGTGGGTAGCAAAACGAGAAAGCTCTCCGAGAATATGGCTGGAAACCAGCACTGTAATCTGGCGTTCCCTGTTCAATTTTAAAATCAGCTCCCGCATTTCCACAATGCCCTGGGGGTCAAGACCATTGACCGGCTCGTCCAGCACAAGAAAATCCGGGTCACCCGCCATAGCAATGGCAATCCCTAGCCGCTGCCTCATTCCAAGGGAAAAATTTTTCACCTTTTTCTTTCCAACGTCACCCAGACCCACCAGCTCCAATAACTGGGGAATTCCATCAAAAGACGGCAGACCTAAAATACGGTACTGCATTTTCAGATTATCTGCCGCAGTCATGCCCATATAAACTGCCGGAGTTTCCACAACAGCTCCCATTCGGCGGCGCGACTTCGCAATCGCCCTGTCACTGTTTTGTACTCCATAAATAGAATAACTGCCGGAAACAGGCATTTGCAATCCGCAAATCAAACGAATCAGCGTCGTTTTTCCCGCACCGTTTCTCCCAACAAAACCGTAGATGGCGCCTTTGGGTACATGCATGGAAAATCCATCCAGGGCTTTACATCCCCTGTAATATTTACAAAGCCTGTCTGTGGTTAATACATATTCCATAACCAGCCTCCTTTCTTCATATCATTACAATAGCAGTTACTGGTTAAGAAAACGGTTAAGAAAAACGTTAAGATTTCGTAAAGATTTTTTTACATATGAACTTATATATAACTATATAACTCCGGTTAGTTTTCTTTCATTTTAAATCCAATCCCCCACACCGTTTCAATATAGTCTTTTCCATAAGCCTCCCTCAGCTTTTTACGCAAATTGCTGATGTGTACTTTCAGGGAACTTTCCACACAGTCCGGCGTCTCCTCACTGACTTTATCCAATATCTGGGATTTTGTAATAACCTGACCCGGATTCATCATCAACAGCTTTAAAATGCCATACTCCGTTTTTGTCAGCTTTATGCTCTCCTCTCCAACACATACCTGATGGGAAGCGGTATCCAGTGTCAGCTCCCCGAAAGTCAATCTGCTCCCATTGGACTTTTCGGCATCCCGAAGCTGTACCTTGATTCTGGCAAGCAATTCTCTTACGTCAAAGGGCTTGGTAATATAATCTGCCGCACCCCCAAGCAACAGTTCCACCTTATGGGTAACCTCTTTTTTTGCGCTGATAACAATAACCGGAATCTCTTTAATCCTGGTCAAAACTTCCTCCCCGGGAAGTCCCGGCATCATCAAATCCAGCAAAACCAGGTCCGGCTTGTTCTGAGATAGCAGATAAACAGCTTCCGTCCCCGAATATGCACGCAAAACTTCATACCCCTCTCTGGTCAGCAAATCTGCCAGCACCTCATTAATATGCCAGTCATCGTCAATTATCGCTATGGTCTGCATGGGTATGCGCCTCCTTTCCAGAGTTTTATCACTATTGCAGGCATGCTGCATGCCTCCTTAGCCAGCAGCTACTGGCAGTCTGTACTTATCCTCCGCAGTCTTTTTCTTCCCGGTGCAGTAAAGAGCAGATTCCCGGAAGAATCTGCTCCTGAAGCTGGCTCACCAACATATATTTCATCGTTACAGTCAAATGCTTTCGCTATTGGATTCAGAGCAACGCTACCGTTTCACGGGCAATGGCAAGCTCCTCATTGGTAGGAATCACCACCAGTTTCACACGGGAATCCGGTGTGGAGAATACCACTTCCTCCCCGCGGATACTGTTCTTTTCCTCATCTAAATATGCACCCAGATATCCCAGATGGCTGCAAATCTGCTGACGGACAACACAGTTATTTTCACCAACGCCCGCCGTAAAGACTACAGCGTCTACGCCGTTCATGGCAGCTGCATATGCACCGATAAATTTCGCCACCTGATAGCTGAATACTTCCACTGCATGCTTGGCATGGACATTTCCCTGTGCCGCCGCTGCGTCCAAATCACGGAAATCACTGGACACGCCGCCGGACAATCCATACACGCCGGACTTTTTATTCAGGACATTGATAACCTCTTCCATAGAAAGTCCTTCTTTACCTGCAACATATTCAAGAATGGCAGGGTCAATATTTCCGCTGCGGGTTCCCATCAGCACACCCTCCAACGGAGTCAGTCCCATGGTTGTATCTACAGATTTTCCATTCTTTACGGCGGTAATACTGGAACCATTTCCAAGATGGCAGACAATGACTTTGGAATCGTCTGCGTCAAGTCCCAACAGCTGGATTGCTCTCTGGGAAACAAAACTGTGGCTGGTTCCGTGGAAACCGTACCGGCGCACTTTATATTTCTCGTAATACTCTAAAGGAAGCCCATACAAATATGCCTGTTCCGGCATAGTCTGATGAAACGCCGTATCAAAAACCGCTACGTTTGGAACTCCCGGCATAATAGACTGGCACGCATGAATGCCTACCAGATTCGCCGGATTGTGCAGAGGTGCCAAATCGTTGCACTCCGCAATTCCCGCCAACACAGTATCATCAATCACCACAGACCCCGAAAACTTCTCCCCGCCATGAACTACACGATGTCCGATGGCATCAATATCCTGCAGGGAATCAATCACTCCGTTCTCACCGTCAACCAGCGCATCCAGCACAATCTGCACTGCTGTGGCATGGTCTGGCATCGCCATGTCTTTTTCCTTTATGATGGTTCCCTCAGAGGGTTTATATGTGAAACGTCCGTCTATACCAATCCGCTCGCAAAGCCCCGTTGCCACCGCCTGCTCTGTCTGGGAATCAATCAGCTGGTACTTCAAAGAAGAACTGCCACAATTTATTACTAAAATCTTCATTCTTTATCCTCTTTTCTTCTAACCTTTCTTTGCCTCACAACCAAGCCCTGAAACCGAAGAATCTGCTTGCAGATTCTTCATAGGCGAAACCGTAGGATTTCTTTGCCAGCGTATTCTGCTGGCTTAAAAATCCTTTTCGCCTTACGCACTTATGCCTGTGCCTGTACCGCCGTGATGGCAACCACACCCACAATATCGTCTGCGCTGCAGCCACGGGATAAATCGTTTACTGGCTTGGCAATTCCCTGGGTAACCGGACCGTACGCTTCTGCTTTCGCCAGACGCTGTACCAGCTTATAGCCGATATTGCCCGCATCCAAATCCGGGAATACCAGCGTATTTGCCTTTCCGGCAACCTCACTGCCCGGCGCCTTGGACGCTGCAATCTCCGGCACAATTGCCGCATCGGACTGCAATTCTCCATCTATATTCAGATTCGGATACCAGGTCTTTGCCAATGTTACCGCCTCCTGCACCTTCTTTACGTCCGGGTGCCTGGCACTTCCCATGGTAGAGTGAGACAACATGGCAACAATCGCCGGCTTTCCAACCAAATACTCAAACGTCTCAGCAGAACTTCCCGCAATGTTGGCAAGCTCTACCGGGTTGGGATTCTGGTTCAGACCGGCATCGGAAAAGAGAAACACACCGTCCGCACCAAACTCACAGTTGGGGATATCCATAAGGAAAAATGCAGATACCAGCTTGGTACCCGGCTTTGTCTTCAAAATCTGCAGTGCCGGACGCAGCGTGTCCGCAGATGAATGGCAGGCGCCGGATACTACGCCGTCTGCGTCTCCTGCCTTCGCCATAATACATGCAAAATAAATAAACTGCTTGGTCAGCGTCTCCCTCGCCTGTTCTCTGACAATTCCTTTTCCCTTGCGGATTTCCAGATACATGTCCACGTACTCTTCCAGTTTATCGCAGGTAACCGGGTCAATAATCCTGGCTCCGGATATATCAAAACGGTCACCCGCCATCTTCTTGATATCCTCTTCCCTTCCAATCAAAATAATGTCGGCAATATCCTCCTTCAAAATCTTATCCGCCGCCTCAATGGTACGGATATCTTCGGACTCCGGAAGGACGATAGTTTTTTTATTTGCCTTCGCGCGCTGTTTGATTGTTTCAATAAAATTCATAAACCCCTTTACTCCTTTCATATCTCTGACAGTTTTCCTGCCGAAGTGTAAACGGGAAACTCTGCCCATTTGCACTCATTTATATTATATATCCAAAGCTCGTTTCGCACAAGTAGAATTATTCTTATTACAATTCATCCATTGCCACATCCGGCAGCACCAAACAGTGTAATGACCAGCTGGCAAACATTGGATAATCATTGTTCATCACCAAAATATTGTACACACGCAGAACTTATGATATCATCTCCTTAATAACCGTCTGCGCCAGTTCCAGTGCCACAGACGAACGATGAGAAAAACAGCTGCCGCAGGGAGGTCTCACCATGAATCATAAAACCATTGCCATCATTGCAGAATACAATCCTTTCCACAAGGGACATGCCTGGCAGATTGCCCAGATAAAAAAGCGTTACCAGCCGGAAGCCGTTCTGGTTCTCATGTCGGGAAATTATGTGCAGAGAGGAACCCCCGCCATTACCTGTATGCACACCCGTGCCCGCATGGCGATGGAGGGTGGCGCTGATGTGGTGCTGGAGCTTCCCCTGCACATTGCCACCGCCAGCGCCGGAGATTTCGCCATGGGCGCTGTGAACATCTTAAACGGATTTCCCCAGGTGACCGGACTGTGCTTTGGCTGTGAGACCAAAAACATTTCCGATTTACAGGTATTTGCTGACCTTCTCTACGAGAATCCCACTGCCTTAAAGGAAGAAATACATTCTCTCACCAGACAGGGCTGCACTTACCCGTCGGCAAGGATGCAGGCACTGGCTGCCATGGTGCCTCAGGCAGATACGGATATCCTGCGCCAGCCAAACAACATTCTTGCCCTTGAATATATGCTGGCGTTAAAGCGCACGAATTCCGCCATCAAGCCCCTTCCCATCCTGCGCACCGGCACCGGATACCACGATACCTCCATGGAGGATTCCACCGCTCCCTCTGCCCTTGCCCTGCGGGAATACTATACCTCCCGGGATGAAATTGACTTTTTCAGAGGCGTTCCGGCATCCACTGCACGAATTTTAGAGGAAGCTTCCGGCAAATATTTTCCGGTGCAGTCAGATGATTTTTCCGAATATCTCT
>CAZSGT010000130.1:0-5936 GCA_964606215.1 uncultured Lachnospiraceae bacterium | reverse complement strand
GATGATCCTCATGCCTGCAGATACCTTTCACCCGAATCTGTTTTCCATTGAGCAAAATTTTCTTTCCCTCTGTTTTTATTTCCCGGAAACCAATGCGCTCTATCAAATCATCAATAATTTGTCCATCCTGAATCACCTGGACTTTTATCGGATAAAGCTGCGGTGTCTCAAACAACCATTCTTGCACATTATCAAATGCCAGCTCTGTCTCCAACTCCACCCGGTTCATATCTGCAAGTTCCGTTTCCCACTGAAATTTTTGCCCTGCAAGTTCCACCTGAACCGTCCTGTTCTTCTGTAAAGCGTTTAGCCCGACAATCCCAGTCTGTATTTTAGCCCTCCACTTTCCTTCTTTTGTAAATGGCGTTACATGGACATACTCAATAAACACTTCCCCTAACTGTTCCAAAACTACCGGTCTTGATACACCGCCATAGGACATGTAATCATTGGGAATGTGCAGTGCGCTTTCTTCGCTGAAGCGGTTATCTGCTTTTATTTCCAGCAGATGCTCCCCCTGCTTTAAGCCCTGAAGAATGACAGAAAATGATGTATACGCATTATAGTGCTGCGCAATTTCCCTGCCATCCAGATAAACGGTTGCCGTATGGCTGACGCCTTTAAACTCCAGTCTTACATTGCCGCCTGCTGTAAATTTTTTTCGGTACATCCCCTCTCCCCGATATCCGGAGAAATCCGGATGGCTCTCCCAGCAACACGGCGTAGCCACTTGATATTTATTGCCTGCAAATGGACCCTGGCATGGTTCAAACTCCCACAAACTTCCAGTCAGTTCCTCCTGTTTTCTTACTTCATGTGTCTGAAATGTACGAATCATATTTTTCCTCCATTTTTCATTCATTGCCAGATTGCAATCATAAAAATACTAACAATGCATACCAGACTTCCAACTATCTTTATTTTTCCCATCTTTTCTTTCCTCAAAATACTGGTAATAAAAAGAAGCAACAGCTGTACTGGTTGAATTAGTGCATATAAAAAAATATTTTCAGTAGCGGCCATCGCCTCAAACAACAATCCTCCTGCATTGGGAATCCTGGTTGCAACAGCACCGGTAATTCCGCTTTTTCGCAGCAATTTTTTTATATGGACTCTGGGAAACTGCAGAGCAGCAATTATAACCATAATAATTAGCAACAGTGATGTTTTCTCACTGTCTCTTGCAGCAAATCCCATAATCAAACCATAAAATAATTTTGACAAAACAAATACACAACATAACAAAACATGTCTCCATGGACTTTCCTCGTTTTTATTTTCCCGAACAATCATCACAATCCCGGCGAATAAAAACAAACTCCATACACTCATCATCATTTTGCCTTCGCTCTTTCCCTGTATCCAATTACACACATAAGATAAAACAATATTGATTCCCAGCCACGTCTTCAATTCATATGCCGACACAGATTTTAACAAAATTGCGGAGGAATAAAATTCGCAAATCTTTGTCCCTGTAATAAGCACAATCTGTCCAAGCATTACAAAACTTAATTTGATATGCCATCCTGTAAATGGAATCATACAAGCAATCCAAAACGCTGTCGCCGCCGATACCAAAAATGTAAATTCCGACGGAGTACAATTTAATTTTGCGGAAATATATTTATCTCCCAGCGAAGATATGGTATAACAAATTACTGTAAGAATTACCCAAATCAATATACTATTTTTCCTTTCCAATTACTTACTTCTCAACTGATTATATCTTAGTAGTCCCCACAGTAGAACGCAATGAACATTCCTCTAATGTAATTGATATATTCTCACTTTTTTGTTGATTCTTTTTTTAATTTCAGATACAATATATAATCATTTACCAGCCATAGCATTATTTTATTGATTGTATTTTTCAGAAAGGTATTCATATAAAATGATAGAAATTCATAAGATTGGCGAAAATGCCTCGCACAATAAAGACTTTTTTATAAACCGGCCAAATGGCCACCCAGTATACTTATTACTTTTAATTCAGACGCCTTCCCAGTTTCTGATTCATGGAGAATGGAAAGAGTATCCCTCTGATTGTGCTGTTATTTTTCGCCCCGGTCAACTACACCGCTATCAAGCAAATCAAACCGACTACACCGACTGCTGGCTTCATTTTTCTTCAAACCATACAGTTGCAGAAGAACACTTTCCCTTTGGCGTTCCGATTCCCCTGCATGAAAGCGAAGATTTTTATCAACTTTTTCACTTAATTTTTCGGGAATACTACGGAACATCTCTCCACAGAACACAAACTCTGCATGATTTAACCTCTGCCCTGATAGCCAAAATTTCTGATTCCCACAACTGCAAAGAGTATCCTGCAATTTATTATAATCTCCTGCATTTGCGAGAAGAAATCTATCGTTTTCCCGCAAAAAACTGGACGATTCCCCATATGGCAAAATCCCTTCACATCAGCACGGGATATCTGCTCAACAGCTATCCTAAATATTTTGGAGCCACCTGCATAAATGATGTAATCGCCAGCCGCATTCAGTATGCTTGCGAATTACTTCTTTCCACACAAATGACTCTTTCTGAAATTGCGGAAACCTGTGGTTATCGCAATGTAGAACACTTTATCCGTCAATTCAAATCAAGAATGAATGTCACTCCGGGACAATACCGTAAACATTATAAATAAATTTATTTATCTTCCCGCTCCCTTCTTCACCGCCCGCCCCAATGCAAATACCGCCACCGCGCAGATGGCAAGGCAGAGTAGCCCATACTGGGCGTGAAACAGCTTCATTTTTATTTCATATTCTTCGGTGATTACCACATCCTCATTTTCAATCACATAATTCATCTTTCTTAACTTGCTGACCTGAAGTCCGTCCAAATCATGTTTTGCAAACTTGACCCGCAATTTAAATGCATCCTTTAACAGCTGGCTGTCCGTCCCCACTGTACAGACAAAACTTTTTTCCTCTTCCCCATTCTCTTCTTCATTCTTTATTACCACCAGCTTTGCAGTTTTGTACACCTCTCCGGCGCTTACGTCCCCGCCGCCAGAAAACATGTCGTCTGCCGAAATATCCAGCATGGAATAATGGACGTCTATTTCCAGATTCCCATCTGACTGTGCTGTTCCCACAACACTCCCCAGCTGCTCATTGGTTTCCATCAATGCCTGTTTCCACTGGTCAAATGCCGTCTCGTTCATATAAAATCTTTTTGTTCCTGAGGGAACTTTTATGTGAAACATATTCTCCATATATTCCTGGGACAGCATTGTACATTCCATCGTCCCCTCGCTCCCCTTATACGTCAGCGTCACTGAAGTATCCATCTGCCTGCTTACCTGCATGACGCCCTTGTAATGCTCCAATTCGTCCATACCTTTTTTCGAAATCCCCTCATTGCCTGTCAGCACATACTCTGCCGGAGTATCTACATACTGATAAAGTCCCCAGACATGATACATTACACTGGCAAAAAATCCCACCCCCGCCAATCCAAGAATGCAAATAATTTTTACTAAGTCATTTTGTTTTCTAAGCCGCAAAAATGTTTTGATTCTATTCTTCATTCAGTATCTCTTCTCCAATCTGCTGCTGTCCCCGTTTTCTCATAATAAAAATCATTACTGCCTGGATTAGAAAGATGACAATCAAAACCATAATTACCCACCACTGCCCGGTATCGTCCTCTGCCGTCTCCTCTTCATTTCCGGCTAACGGTGACAAAATAGCCGTGGTAAATTCCTGCTCCTGCGTCATTTCTTTTCCCGATTCATCTTCGTAATAAAAAATTATTTTTCCCTGTGACTCACCGTACAGAGACTCCCCAGAAAGCCCTTCCACAGTCACTTCCATACTTCCGCTCATGGAAGTCCCAGGCTCTATATCTCCGATAAACGCCATACCGGTGGGCGTCAGACCATCTGCTTCCAGCATGGCGCGGACATTGTAAAGTTTCCCCTTTCCCAGGTTCATCACCTGGGTCTGCAATTCTATGGTCTCTCCCACTTGAATGTTTTTTGGCACACTGACCGGAGCGATTTCAACGACTGTTTTCTGTTTTGCAGACACCTTCACGGCTTCCTGTATTGTATAGGGATTCCCCTTGCTGTCAGCGTAATCCAGCGTAACCCCTATGTCATACTGACCGCCGGGGGCTGTGGCAAGTACGCGGAAGGCAAACTGTATGGTGCAGCTCTCCCCGGCTCCCAGCTGGCTGACATAATCACTGTCCGTCTTGCTTAGCAATTCTATATTCTCTCCCGGCTGAACAGTAATCATCATGTTTTTTGCCATGTTTATGCCGCTGGTATTGTAAAGGGTAAGTCTTGCCGTAAATCTTTCCCCACACAAAATCTCATCACTGGAAAACTCATAAGACTGAATCAGAACCTTTGGTGCAAACTGAGGCACTTCATCACCTGAACCGCTGCCGTCACCGGCGTCTGCCGCCGGGTCTTTTCCGTCCGTAATGGTGACATACACGGTAAAATCCTGATAAATTTCATTTCCATTTTTGTCCTTTGCGGTAATGGATAACGTTACCGGATAGCTTCCATTATAACGTTCACTTTTCAATTCCAGATTAAATGCAACCAGATAACATTCCACGGATTTTCCGCTTTTTTTCGTCTTGTGCTTTCCCAGTCTTACTGCCTTCTCGTAATTTTTGTAGACAAAGGGCAGATTCTCCCCTTCGCCCAGCCGGAGAGAAACCGTCATGCTGTTCCCGGACAGTTTCTCCTTCGCCAGCAAAGGAAGAACAACGATTGCTTTTTTTCCCTCTATCTTTGGAACGTATCCCCCGGAATAGGAATTTTCCATGCCCTCATACACATTTTTATTGTCTATGACAAGACTGGAAGAACCGCCAGCATCCGACACTCCCTTGGACATCCCGTCGTCTGCGTCACCCTGGGTTCCGCCGTCCTGTACTGTCCGTCCTGTACCATCCGCCACAGCATCCCCATCCTGTCCTATTTCGCCCGGTGTATCCTGTACCGTCAGACCTATGCCCGCTGCAGCTCCATCCTGCCCCTGGGCACACGCCGTAACACAACAAAATATTTCATATAAAAGGACACAGCCCACAAGACAAAATACAATTTGAATTTTCTTCCATCTCAACATTTTTATACACATATTTCCTTTCTGGCATCCATTTTTACCCTGCATAGTTCACATCACCTTCCATCACTCACGCATCAAATCTTTTACATGGTCACAAAGCTCCTCGATATCCTGTGCATTGTGGCTGGCAAGCAAAATGGATTTCCCGTCATCCCGAAGACCGTGAAGCAGCGCCCGGATTTCCACCACACCATGTTTATCCAGACCGTTAAAGGGTTCGTCTAACACCAGCACACTGGGGTCTTCCATAATTGCCTGGGCAATTCCCAATCTCTGCCGCATTCCCAGTGAGTACTTTGCCACGGGCTTTTTCATGCCAGGGTCAAGTCCTACCCGCCACATGGTTTCCCGGATTTCTTTTTTTCCGATTCTTCCTTTCAGGGCAGCCAGTATTTTTAAATTTTTGTAACCTGTGAGACTGGGAATAAATCCCGGGGTCTCAATAATCACTCCCAGCCGGTCGGGGAAATCCACTTCTTTTCCAACCTGTTTCCCATTTACAAGAATCTTTCCTTTATCACATTTCATAAAGCCACAGATGCACTTCATCAGCACAGTTTTTCCACTGCCGTTGTTTCCCACCACCCCGTAAATGCTTCCCGGCGGTATGGAAAGACTGATGTCATTTAAGACCTGCTCTTTTCCAAAGGATTTATATATATGCTGCACCTCAACTCCTGTATTTTCTTCCATATTTACCCTCATTTCTTATAGTTATGTCCCTGTAAACTGAAATGGATAATTTTTTATTTTTATCAGCGACAGTACAAAAAGAATCATACTGACGATGAAAAAAAACAGATAGGACTGCCACAGTTTCGGCAGATTATC
>CAZSGT010000129.1:0-5966 GCA_964606215.1 uncultured Lachnospiraceae bacterium | reverse complement strand
AATGACTTGTCTGAATTTCTATCTGCAGCGTTGTCCTCACTCAACGATACCACCGCATCGCCTCGTTCAGCCACCTACAGATAGGCAATTCGTTCTGCGTCATTTAGCTGAAAATGAACAGTACAGCGCACTAGTCTTCTTTCTTCTTCGCCGTCTTTTTTGCTGTTTTCTCTCCACCTTCTCCATCTTCTGCTCCAGTGGCGGGAATTTCCAGCTCCACACTCTCTGTCTGCAGTCCAAAGTGTTCGCGGACCTTCCGCTCCACGTCTGCGAATATCACCGGATTATCAAGGAGAAACTGCTTTGCGTTCTCCCTGCCCTGCCCAATCTTCTCTCCGTCATAGGCATACCACGCACCGCTTTTGTTAACTACATCAATGTCCGCCGCTAAATCCAGAACATCTCCCTCCCTGGAAATCCCCTTACCGAACATGATATCGAACTCTGCGGTCTTAAACGGCGGCGCCACCTTATTCTTCACCACTTTTACCCGGGTACGGTTACCTACCAGGTCTCCTCCACTTTGTTTAATCTGCTCAATTCTCCGGACATCCAGACGAATGGAAGAATAAAATTTCAGTGCACGGCCTCCTGTGGTGGTCTCCGGATTTCCGAACATCACTCCAACCTTTTCGCGAAGCTGGTTAATGAAAATCACCACGCAGTTTGATTTGCTGATGACAGCCGTCAATTTACGAAGCGCCTGGGACATTAACCTTGCCTGCAGTCCTACGTGGCTGTCTCCCATCTCTCCGTCAATCTCTGCCTTGGGCACCAGCGCGGCAACCGAATCTACAATAATAATCTCCACTGCGCCAGAGCGGACCATGGTCTCTGTAATCTCCAATGCCTGCTCCGCATAGTCCGGCTGGGAAATGTAGAGATTATCAATATCTACACCAATATTCTTTGCATACACCGGGTCCAGGGCATGCTCCGCATCGATGAAGCCGGCAATGCCGCCTCTTTTTTGCACCTCAGCAACCATATGCAGGGCAACTGTGGTCTTACCACTGGACTCCGGTCCATATATCTCAATGACCCTTCCTTTGGGCACACCGCCTAATCCCAGCGCAATATCCAGACTGATGGAACCGGTAGGCACAGTATCCACATTCATATGCTGTGAGTTATCTCCCAGCTTCATAACCGTACCCTTGCCATAATTTTTCTCAATCTGCGTCAACGCAGACTCCAATGCTTTTAATTTGTTCTCGTCTTTCATACGAATCCTCCATTCTTGCGCATCTTTCAATCATCCAAACACGTGTTCGTTTCTGTTCTATATAGTAATATATTTTTTGGGGTTTGTCAACAGCAAATCTAAGGTTCTGTAAAGTTTCATTTACTATAGCACCCGCATTTCTTTTCTGTCAATTAGAAAACACCCCTGGTTTCTTATGGATATTCCACAAAAAGAAAATGCATTATGTACACCTTGCATAATGCATTTTCCTTTCTTTGTCTATTTTGCTGTTTTTCCATTTTGCTCTATGATAGACAGCATATCCCGGCTAATCAGATGCAGCCGCAGCATATCTCCCAGTGTCTGACGCATGACGGAATACGGAAGGTTATCTTCCTGGGACATTTTTACCAGCAGAAGTTCTGCCTGCATCCGGTATTCTTCCGTGGTATATACCTTATCCCGGCATAATATGCTGATTCGGTACAATTTCTTAAAATATTCATGGTATCTCTGGGACCTTGTCACCGTATCATCTACAACAAAGGGCAGACCCAGTACTGCCAGCAGATTCTTTGCAGAAGTATTTGTAAAACGGATATCTTCCTTTACTACATATAGATTTTTGGAAAATACCAGCTTATTTCCAACCTGTTTATCATTATACACCGGTAAGTACTCCCCAAACAATTTACTGATAAATGGAGATTGCTGCACAGCCTGGTAATCCTTGGCAGGATGGGCAGTAACATTTTTTTCATAACGGATTTCTTTTAGCTGGGCGGTGTCATAAGCAACTTCTTTGGGTTCATTTCCAATCATCAGCACATGAAACACTCCCTTATTCACCCATATAAATGCCGGACACTGACGTTTTCTGGCTACATCACATTTATCCACCATAACCAGTTTGTGATCCTTTGTAACCTTGTACTTTTTCATCAGCATCCTGACAACTTTATCGTCCATGTCTTTAAACGCATCGGCATCCCCCTGCTCCTCTGAAGCTTCCTCCCCGGCTTCCTCTCCCTGGGAGGGCTGGTTTTTCCCTGCTTCTTTCTTTTCTTTGTCTCTTGCCGCATCCGCTTTCTTTTTATCCTTTTTACTTTTTGCTTCCAGGGTTTCCAAACTGACAGACTGGGACACAATCAGCGCCACCATTCCCATAATAAAACCAGCTGCCACTATGGGCAGCTGGCTCAAAACGACTCCGAAACACAACATCCCCAGACTGGCAATACTCAGCAAAATAACTGACCACAAAAAAATCTTTGTTTTTGTACTGCCATACTGCAGGCTGTTCCAGATTTTACGCATTTACTTATGTCTCCTTCTTCCCTCAAACTTCTCTCTGGTTTCAATACATTTCAACAACGCCTTATATTGCTTCTCCAATGTATCGTCCTCCAAAACAATGTCCATGGACACCGCCATATCATTCACTGTCTTCTGGTCAATCTTGTCACGCAGAGATATAAATATATTCCGTTTCTCATGGCAGGTCTCTGCTTCATAGAAGCTTTCAATCGTTTCTTTCAGCCATTGTTCCTCCGCAGCTTTGGCTTCTTCCTCGGCCTTTTTCCTGGCCTCTTCTTCGGCTTTAACCCTGGCTTCTTCTTCCGCCTTCTTTCTGGCTTCCTCCTCGGCTTTTGCCTTGGCCGCTTCTTCCGCCTTCTTTCTGGCTTCCTCCTCGGCTTTGGCTTTGGCCGCTTCTGCCTGCTTTCTTGTCTCTTCGTCCACCGCTTCCGGCTGCGTGCCCTCTGCAGATGGCGCCTCTGTCCGATTCACCGGTGCTGCCGCACTCTCCTTGCGCTGGGGTACAACCAGCTGGAAGCGCATTTTCTGCTTCACATCTGGATATTTTTCCCTGTCCACCTCGTCAACAAACATGGACACTGGACGCACATAGACTCTGAAATCTCCATACAATGCCTGATATACCACCATCTGCTCCCCGGTCTCCGAATGTTCTGCCACTGTAAGAACCTGATACAATTTGTTTTTAAAATGACGGTAAAACTCTCCCGCCTTTGGTATTCTGTTCGCCATATTCTGCCTCGTTCCTGCGCTTCTTCTTTGCGCATAATTGGGTAATTATTTTATGCCAGTACATCTTCCTTCGAAACTCTCCACTTTAGTTTGTACTGCCGTCCTCTTCCTGCTCATAGAATTGATAATTCATAGAACCATCCTCGTTATATGGATACAGGCGATGCGCCTCATCCACTGTATCTGCATATACTTCCCATGTATAAATATATGGCAGTCCCTTGATAACCACGATAATATCCTTTTTGGTGGACTTTAACTTCTGGTCAAAATCCGCTCCCAAAGCCTTGCGCAGATATGCAAAGTAAGATGTATCTTTAGAACCATCCGCAGTAAAATACGCTTCCTCAATGGTAAACTGGTTATCTACACCGGTTTTACTTGTCAGTATATCCTTCTTTCCCTCCGGATCCTTGGTGCACGCCTCAACGGCAGCTACAATCTTTGCAACATTGTCCTTGTCATCCTGTACCATCTTTCTTTGCAGCTCCGGATACACAAATCCAAAAAATCCCCCAACAAGAAGCGCTACAATGATAATAAAAACCATGCCCTTCCCCAGACCTCTGTTGTCTTTCCAAAATTTCATATACATCACTCCTGTCATAATATTTTATCTTTTCGGCCCACCGATACAATGTATCAAAGCCTGCTGTTTTTAGTATAGCATAATTTTTCCTTCCACACAAGCCACTAAACTTGCTTACATGTATAAGAAAAACTCCTTTTAATTTGCACCCTTTTCCATTTTGTGGTATGCTGTTGCATGTATTTGTGTGAATATATTTTATCTGTGCGCTGCCAGATATACATGCAAAAGAAATAACGCAGTGCAGAAATGAGGTTTTATATGACAAAATCAGCTATGGTATGGGTATTGGTGGCTTTTGCCTGCTATCTTCTGGGTATGATTGCCATCGGTGCCGCATATATGCGTAAAACAAAAAACACCGGCGACTACTTTCTCGGCGGCAGACAGGTAAGTGGTCTTGTTGCCGCCCTGTCGGCACAGGCGTCCGACATGAGCGGATGGCTCCTGATGGGCCTGCCCGGCACTGTATACGCCGCAGGTACCGGAAATATCTGGATTGCTGTGGGATTATTTATCGGAACTGTGTGCAACTGGATTTTTATTTCCTCCAGACTGCGCCGCTACACAATCCGTGCCGGCAATGCACTAACATTTCCCGCCTATCTGGAGAACCGTTTTCACGATAAGAAACGTATCCTGCTGACCATTTCCTCTGTAGTTGTCGTAATCTTCTTCTTAGTATATACGGCATCTGCACTGGCATCCGGCGGACAGCTGTTCCATTCCGTATTTGGTCTGGACTACCACTTATCCCTTGCCATCGGTGCTGCAGTAATCCTGCTTTACACCTTTATGGGCGGCTTCATGGCAGTCTGCACCACAGACTTTATCCAGGGAATGCTTATGCTGGTGGGCATCCTGACCGTACCAATCATTGCGCTGGTTATTGTGGGTCCATCCAACATCACCAGCCTCATTGGCGAAAGCGGCATTTCCGATACCAGTTCTTATATGAATGCCTTGCAAAAGAATGGTAAAAACATCGGCTTTATATCCATGATTTCCCAGCTGGGATGGGGACTTGGTTACTTCGGTATGCCCCATATCCTGGTACGTTTCATGGCAGTCAAGAGCGAAAAGGAATTAAAAAAATCCCGCATTACCGCCATTGTGTGGGTTGCACTTTCTCTTTCCTTCGCCTGCCTTGTGGGCGTCATCGGACGTGCATATCTGTTTAAAAAGGGCATTCTCCTTGGAGTGGATGGAGCGCCTTCCGCAGAAAACGTATTTATCCAGATGATTGAGAAAATCTTTACCCTGGATATTAACGTACCTTTCATCGGCGGAATTTTCCTGTGTGGAATTCTTGCAGCCATTATGTCCACAGCAGACTCCCAGCTTCTGGTCACGGCGTCCTCTGTTTCTGAAGATATTTACAAGGGAATTATCAATAAAAAGGCCGACGAAAAAAAAGTTATGCTTATCAGCCGTATTACCGTTATTGTGGTTGCCCTGCTGGCATTCATCATCGCATGGAACCCAAAAAACAGTATTATGGGACTGGTTTCCAATGCCTGGGCAGGTCTTGGTGCCGCCTTCGGACCGATTATTTTACTGTCCCTGTTCTGGAAACGCTGTAATCTCCCCGGCGCTATTGCCGGCATGGTTTCCGGCGGTCTTACCGTCATCCTTTGGGATTACATACCGCTGGTAAAACAGGGCGGGAAGTGGATTACCCTGGGCATCTACACCGATCTTTATTCCCTGGTCATCGGATTTGCCATCAGCATGGTTCTGATTGTGGCAGTCAGCCTTGCCACCAAAGCACCGGATGCAGAAATATTAAAAGAATTTGATGATGTGGTATCCGGCAAAGTGGAAAATGCATAATATAATGATAGAGGATACTGGGGTCAAAAACTCCATTGACCCTGGTATCACCATAAATTAAAAAGTTTTACATCACAATGTCCCTGGGGCAGAATGGAGGTTATCTTATGAACAAAAAAACGACACCCGGCTCTTTTCATCAACACCTGCATCAGGTGATTGGCGATATAACCACCGGTTATCAGACCGTAGATTTTTTACACGCCTCCGACTGCGGCAGACTGCCAAACCGCAATGAGATTATTTCAACCATAAAAGATCTCCGCAAACTGTTGTTTCCCGGCTATTTCGGAACGGAAGCCATGGGAG
>CAZSGT010000128.1:0-5984 GCA_964606215.1 uncultured Lachnospiraceae bacterium | reverse complement strand
TATGCATGGGAGGATGGATTGTCACAGATAAGAGGAGGATATTATGAAAAGACAATATGATTTGAGTGGGACCTGGGACTTTTGTCTGGATGCAGAAAAAATGGGTATTACACAGGAATTTTTTGCCCAGGAGCTGCAAGACTCCATCACACTTCCCGGCACCACCGCACAGGCAAAGAAGGGAACGCCAAATGAAAAGCGGGAGATTGAATTTCTGACGGAAGTATATCCTTTCGAGGGGTATGCGTGGTTTTCCAGAAAAGTATCTATTGCACCAGAGGAAGTGGGGCAGCATCTGGAGCTGTTTATGGAGAGAACCCGGTTGACCCGGGTGTGGGTGGACGGAACATCTGTCGGTGCATTTGACAGTTTGACGACACCCCATGTGTATGATTTGACAGATTATGTGACAAAACCTGAATTTACGCTGACCGTCATGGTTTCCAATACAGATTATCCTACCAGCGGTGGACATTTGACGTCAAGGGATACACAGACCAACTGGAACGGTATTACCGGGCAGATTCGTCTGGATGTGTTTGCTCCGACATATTTGGACCATATTACCGTGACGCCGGAGGTACAGCCAAAGAAAGTGACTGTGGAGGCGATTCTCCATGACATTGCAGGGACAGGACAGCAGGTTCCCGTGACAGTCAATGCCAGAGAGATGGATGTGAACGGCTATACAGGTGTGACCACAGGTGAAGAGATTGTGTATCTTTCTCCCGGTAATGTTTCTTTTACCTATGATATGGGGGAGGCAAAGCTGTGGAGCGAGTACAGTCCTGTGTTTTATGAACTGACTATGGAGTTTGCCGGCACTGGAGAGCGTGCGACGGCATATACCGGGCTTCGGGAGTTTACCACCGAGGGGATGCATTTTATGATAAATGGAGTGGAAACCATGCTCCGGGGTAAGCATGACGGTATGATTTTTCCGCTGACGGGTGCGGCGCCTACGGATGTGGCAGAGTGGGTCCGTCTGATGGGAATTTCAAAAGAGTATGGCATCAATCATTATCGATATCATACCTGCTGCCCGCCGGAGGCTGCTTTTATCGCGGCAGATATGCTTGGTATTTATATGGAGCCACAGCTGCCTTTCTGGGGAACATTACAGGCGCCGGGAGAGAATGGTTATAATGAGATAGAGCAGGAGTATTTCATTGAAGAAGGATTCCGCATGATGAAATGGTACGGAAACCATCCGTCCTTTTGTATGATGTCCCTTGGCAACGAGCTTTGGGGGAATCCGGGACGATTGGGAGAGATTATCCGGGGATATAAGGCGGTGGACAGAAGACATTTATATACACAGGGTTCCAATAATTTCCAGCATTTTCCCACGATTGTTCCGGAGGATGATTTCTATGTGGGAGTGCGTTTCAGCAAAAATCGCCTGATTCGCGGTTCCTATGCTACCTGCGATTATCCCGCAGGACATATCCAGACGGAAGAACCAAGCACGGCGCACAATTACGACATCCAGATTCTGCCTTCCGTGGTTGACGAGGCAACCATGGACAATGACGGATATATTGAGATTCAGTATGGAACTGGTGTAAAGCGGGTGAAGGTGGAAGACGGAGGCGGTGGACTGATACCGTCTATTCCGGTGGTGAGCCATGAAATCGGCCAGTTTGCCGTGTACCCAAATTTCAGGGAAATCCCGAAGTATACAGGTGTGGTGCAGGCAAGGAACTTTGAGGTTTTCAGGGAGCGTCTGGAAGAAAAAGGCATGGGCGATTTGGCAGATGATTATTTTTACTGTTCTGGTAAACTGTCTGTGCAGTGTTATAAAGAAGAGCTGGAGGCGGCTCACCGCTCCAGATATATTTCCGGTTACCAGATTTTGGATATTCAGGATTTTTGCGGACAGGGAACAGCGCTGGTGGGCATTCTGGATGCCTTCATGGATTCAAAAGGGCATGTGACTAAGGAAGAATGGGCGGGATTTTGTTCCGACACAGTGCTCCTTGCACAGTTTGATAAATACATATTTACAGCGGGAGAACCGTTTTTGGCATATCTTGCCATCAGTTATTTTAACCCCACCGTTTCCTTAGATGGCAGCAGTGTAAGTTGGGAGATGGCCATGAACGGGGAGTCCTTTGCGTCCGGCAGTGTGCCCGTTCCGGATGATGCTTTTGGGCTGACACAGTTAGGTAAGCTGGAAATGGTCATGCCAGAGATAAAAGAAGTGAAAAAGATTACGCTTACCTTGAGCCTGAAAGAAACGGGTGCGAAGAACCAGTATGATTTATGGCTGTATCCGGAGACTGCGGGTACAGGGGATGATGGAAGCACAGGGCAAAAAGAAACTGTGGCAGTAATTGCAAGTGTGGCGGGTATGTCTCGGGATAAAGATGCAGAAAGCGTGGTGACGGCAGAAGGCATGGAACCGATTTGCGTTACCTCAGACTTTGCCCAGGCGAAGGAAGAGCTTTCCAAAGGAAACCGGGTGTTGTATCTTCCCCAGGACGTGGAAGACGGCGTGAAGGGATTTTACTGTACGGAGTTTTGGTGTTACCCTATGTTCAAGTCAATCGCCGAGAGTATGGGTAAGGAGACACCAGTGGGAACCATGGGGCTTCTGATTCGGAATGAGCATCCGGCACTGGCGGAGTTTCCATGTGAGAAATACACCACGCCCCAGTGGTATTCTCTTGTGACAAACAGTACATTGGCGGTGTTGGATGATGTTACGGATAAAAGCTACCGTCCGATTGTACAGATGATTGACAATTTTGAACGCAATCACAAGCTTGGTCTTTTGTTTGAAGGCGCAGTGGGCGAAGGCAGGCTAATGGTTTGTACCAGCAGGCTGGATGACCAGATGGAGCGGCCGGAAGTGAAGCAGTTTGTCAGCAGTATTTTACACTATATGGGTTCCGGGCAGTTTGCGCCGGAGCAGAAGTTAGACATGGATAAACTGGCGGGGATTTTCGGGGTTGGAAAATAACCAGTGTCAGCAGGACATTCACCCAATTATATTTTCAGAATAGAATATATACTGACAGAGGTATTGTCGGGAGTGGATGTTTGTTATGGATATTGGGATGATTTCCCCCAGGGAAATCCAGAAATATATGCGCATGGATGGCACCATTCTGGTGGATATGCGGGATACTGTAGATTTTTTGGATGGCCATATCCGGGGAGCGATTAACATTCCATATGAATCGCTCCCTTTCCAGTATAAATATTTAAAGAATTTTGAAAGGGTATTGCTGTATTGCGACAGAGGAAATACCAGCCTGATTGCAGCGAAAGATATGATAAAAGAGGGTATTGGGGTATACGCGGTCTGCGGCGGGATTCACGCTTATGAGGGAGAGCTGGTAAAAGATTGATGTGGAGGCATAGGTAAAAGATGGAAACATATGAGTTGATTGCACCCTGCCATTTTGGTATGGAGGCAGTGCTGAAACGAGAGATATACGATTTGGGTTATGAGATATCCAGAGTAGAGGACGGAAAAGTTACATTTGTAGGAGATGCGGAGGCAATATGCCGCAGCAATATATTTCTTCGCACTACAGAGAGAGTACTGCTGAAAGTAGCAGAGTTTACCGCCACTACCTTTGATGAACTGTTCGAGAAAACCAAGGCGCTGCCTTGGGAGCGTTACATACCGGCAGACGGAAAGTTCTGGGTTGCCAAGGCGACATCCATCAAGAGCAAGCTGTTTAGTCCGTCGGACATCCAATCTATTATGAAGAAGGCCATGGTGGAGCATTTAAAGCCGGTGTATGGTGTGAACCGTTTCGAGGAGACCGGGGCGTCCTATCCCCTTCGGGTGACCTTTATGAAAGATACGGTTACCATTGGTCTGGACACCACCGGGCAGTCCCTGCACAAGAGAGGCTACCGCAAGGCGACGGTGAAGGCGCCTATTACGGAGACTCTTGCGGCGGCTTTGATTTTGTTTACGCCATGGAAAAAAGATCGTATTCTGGTGGACCCGTTCTGTGGCAGCGGCACGTTTCCCATTGAGGCGGCAATGATTGGCGCTAATATTGCGCCGGGGATGAACCGTTCTTTTCTGGCAGAGGAATGGGACAACCTAATCCACCGAAAAGAGTGGTATCAGGCGGTGGAAGAGGCTCAGGATTTGGTGGAGCGGGATGTGAAGATGGATATCCAGGGATATGACCTTAGTCCTGATGCCATCAAGGCGGCGATGGAAAATGCCAGATTGGCGGAGGTGGAACATCTGATTCATTTTCAGCAGCGAGATGTAAGGGATTTAAGCCATCGCAAAAAATATGGATTTGTCATAACCAATCCGCCATATGGAGAGCGGCTGGAAGATAAAGACGCCATGCCAGCACTGTATAAGGTCATGGGACAGGCCTATGCCGGACTGGATGACTGGTCCTGGTATATGATTACCGCCTATGAAGATGCGGAGCGGTATTTTGGCAGAAAGGCGGACAAGAACCGTAAATTATACAATGGTATGATGAAAACCTATTTCTATCAGTTTATGGGGGCAAAGCCTCCGGCGAGGAAAAAATGTGAATAAAGATTGTCTGTATTCCCATAGAGTAATATAATCTGTGATTGCTCCAGTGATTGAAAATCTTTTGATATTTAATCATTGGAGCTTTTTTGACGTTTTCTGAATTTTCTATACGTTTAAAATAAAATCATAATCTTCAAAATATGTTGATTGAAAATATTTAGAATTTCATGTAATATTGTATGTAAAATATTATAGAAAAATCTGGAGGAAGTATGAAAATTCAAAAGAGAGTAGGAATTTGTCTGTTATCGTTTATGATGTTTTGCACATCTGTTTTGTCAGGGATTCCGGCGGATAATGCTGTACAGGTTGCGGATGCAAAGGAGAGGGAAGGTAGTTACGTAATCACTATGAGGAGTGAAAACGTAGTGGAGGCTGTCTGTGATAAGTACGAGGATATTCTGGATGTCCAACGAGAAGAGAATCCCGACGAACTGAAAGAGGAAGGCATCCTTGTTGCAGATATGTCGGAGTGGGAAGCCGAAAAACTGGAAAAAGATAAGATGGTTTTGTCAGTGGAGGAGAATTTCACTCTAGAGGGAAACCGAGTAAAGAAGCATGTCCGAACATGGAAAAATGCTGGCAGGTCGGATTTGTTGCAAAATGGTACAGAGTATATGGATGCCGGACAAAACCACAACTGGAATCTGGAAGCCATCCATGCGGCAGATGCAGATGATAAAACGGTGGAAGGGAAAAACAATGTGAGGGTGGCAATTCTCGATTCGGGTGTGGATATGTTAGATAATATTCAAGTGAAGGAGCGAATCAACTTTATCCCGGGGCAGGAGGATTTTACGGTGATGTTTGAGGATGAAGCCGGGCATGGAACGGCAGTGGCTGGAATTATTGCCGGAGAGACCATGGCGGGTGAGACGGCAGAGGGCATCAATAAAAATGTAGAACTGTATTCTGCCAAGGTCCTTGACGAAAAAAATCAGGCGCCCCTTAGCCGAATCATTCAGGGAATTTACTGGGCGATAGAACGGGATGTACATATTATTAATATGAGTTTTGGAACAGATAGATATTCCCAGGCATTGGAGGATGCGGTGAAAGCAGCGTCAGATAAAGGGATTTTGATTGTGGCAGCAGCAGGAAATCAGGGAAAAAGCGGCATGGATACGGTGGAGTATCCAGCGGCATTTCCGGAAGTGGTTGCGGTTGGTTCCGTGGATGCACAGGGAGAGGTCAGCGATTTCAGTGCGAAGGGCGAGGAATTAGAAGTGGTGGCACCGGGCGAAGCAGTCCGGGTGACTGGGGCATTTGGCGCAGATATGGTGGTGTCCGGTACCAGCATGGCGGCACCCCACGTGACGGCAGTGGCAAGTCTGCTGTGGGGAAAGGATTTGTCAAAGTCTGCGGATTTTATTCGTACTTTGCTGGATGAGAGTGCAAGGGATTTGGGGAGTGAGACAGAGGCTGGGTATGGTTTGATTGATTACGAGTATGC
>CAZSGT010000127.1:0-6004 GCA_964606215.1 uncultured Lachnospiraceae bacterium | reverse complement strand
GATTTTAAGGGAGTTACAAAGTACGCTTACTATTTTGTTACAGATAATAATGTGATTCTGGTAGTGACTGCGGACCAGAAAGATTTGATGGGACGTATCACTTCCATCCGCAATTGGGCCATAGGTATTTGTGTAGTAATCGTGCTGATTTTGTCAGTTGTATGTATGTTTGTCATCATGAAGATATTAAACCCAATCAAGATGCTGCATGCCATGATTGACAAATTTGCTACTCTGGACTTTACTCCGGATAAACAGATGGAAGAGCTGACGAAGAAGAAGAATGAGATTGGAAACATTGCTGTTTCCGTTGCCACCATGAAGGAGCAGCTGATTCGTTTTGTTTCAGATACAGCCCATTCCGGAGAGAGTATGGCGTTATCATCTTCCCAGTTGAAAGCGGTTACCGGAAGTGCGACGACGTCTATTGAGGCGGTGGAAAAGGCAGTAGACGACATGGCGACCGGTGCACAGAGCCAGGCAGAAGAGACCCAGAGAGCCACTGAAAATGTCTATAAGATTGGTGAGATGATTGATAAGACCTATAAAGAGGTACAGGAGTTAATTCAATCTGCAAAAGAGGTACAGCAGGCAAGTGAAACTGCGCTGGCGGCACTGACTAAGCTTACGGAGGGCAATGGAAAGACCAGTGATGCCATGGAGATGATAGGGAAAAACACAAAAGGTACAAACGAGTCTGTGGAGAGAATCAGCATGGCAACAGACGAGATTACTGCCATTGCAGAGCAGACCAATCTGCTGGCATTGAATGCATCCATTGAGGCGGCAAGGGCTGGCGAGCACGGCAAAGGGTTTGCGGTTGTGGCGCTGGAAATTCAGAAACTGGCAGAGCAGTCCAGTTCCTCTGCCAATGATATAACACAGATTGTGGCAGAGCTTACCACAGATTCCCACAGAAGTATGGAGGTCCTGGGTGAAGCCACTGCCATCATGGAAGAGCAGAACCGCAATGTAGAAAAAATGGGCGAGCTCTTTAATGTGGTGAGACAGCGAATTGACCAAACCATTGGCGGTATGAATGTGATTGCCAAAGATACGGAGTCCATCAATGATGCCAGCATGGCAATTACGGAGGCGGTATCTGGTCTGGCAGCTATTGCCGAGGAAAATGCAGCAGCTACCCAGGAGACAGCGGCAACCATGGTGACCATCAGTGAAAATGTGGTACAGATTGCCAACGATGCAGATGTCATGGATGGTGTTGCCGGGGAGATGGAGCAGAAACTGCAGGCATTCCGGATTTAGTCTTTGTTTTGCAATATTTTTATGCTATGATATATTCATAAAAAATATATAATCGAAAATGGAGGACATTATGGCGAATAACGACAAACAGAATACAGATGAAGTCAAAGAGGTAGAGAAACAGGAGTCTGCGGAGAAGAAAGATGCAGAAACAAAACAGACGCCGACACCTGCCGGGATTCCCGTTGGAGCTTTTGCAGTAATACTCATCTTTGTACTTTTAGTGGGAGTGATTGTGGGCTATGCAGTTTCCCAGAAGGGGAAGTCTGACGATGGGAATAGCAAAGGGGATAAAACAGAAGATACGGCAAAAGAAGATACCGGCGAGCCCTACAGCGGCAATCCGGACGAGTACGTGACATTGGGAGAATATACAGGCATCCAGGTGCTGGCATCACCCTCCGATGAGGATGTGCAGAGTGCCATCCAGGATTTGATTGATGAGAAGACGGGTGAAGAGCATCTGGAAGGAACCGTGAAGTCGGGAGATACTGTGTACTGTACATTTAAGGCAACGATAGACGGTAAGGAGTATGCGGACGGAACGGGAGAGGATTATGTTGAAATTGGTTCAGGCGACTGGATTCCTGGATTTGAAGAGGGTATTACAGGGATGAAGACGGGAGAGAAGAAGAAACTGAATTTAACCTTTCCGGAAGAGTATGACGATAATACCGTA
The DNA here is from genome assembly GCA_964606215.1 of uncultured Lachnospiraceae bacterium. Classification (GTDB taxonomy): domain Bacteria; phylum Bacillota; class Clostridia; order Lachnospirales; family Lachnospiraceae; genus CAZSGT01. The sequence goes on along the minus strand of CAZSGT010000127.1, from coordinate 4,059 downwards.
GCTGGTAAGGCAGTTACATTTGAAGTAAAAGTGGATTACATCTGCGGTGAGGAAGTCGTGCCGGAGTACAATGATGATTTTGTGAAGAGTATTTCAAATTGTAATACCACTGCAGAGTATGAGGCGCAGTTAAAGGAAAGCCTTCGTCAGGAAAACGAAGACAGCATTGCAGACCTGGCATGGGAACAGGTGGTTGCAAATGCAACAGTAAACAAGTATCCTAGTGATATGGTGGAGCTGTCTGCAAAGATTATCCGTCAGGGATATCAGGATATGGCAGATATGAGCGGCACTACCATAGAGGATATGATGGCGCAGTGGGATACCACAGAAGAGGACTTCACCCAGATGGCAAAGGAAGAAGTCGATGAGTTTTTGATTGCGTTGGCGATTGCCAAAAAAGAAAATATCACATTGAGTGATGACGAGTACCAGAGCGCCCTTGAAGAGGATTACAGCTATTATGAAGATGGCTATGGTTCCATGGAAGAATTTGAAAAAGAAATGGGTGACTATGTGCGCTATGAAGCTACAGTCAGTAAAGTGACGGAGTGGATTGGGGATTCTGCAGTAATTGCAGATTAATTTGCGGCAGAACCCATGTGTTTTTTCGAGTAGGATTTCGCATCTGAATCCAGACAGAGAAAGGCGGGGACCGGTATGGAGAAGGAAGAGCTCGTAGTAGATGGATATGGATTTTCTGATTTGCAGGAGGCTGCCTGTGCGCGAAAGGAAAAAGAGACCATTGCGTATATTGTGGCAAACAGTAATATGGAAGATGGCAAATCACTGCTAAAGATATATAACCGGGCAGTTGAAAAAATGTCTTTTAAGACCATTATTGGATACCGTTTTCTAGGGGGGATTCGGGCGAAAATTTTGCAGATGGGTGTGGTAAAGCCGGAGGCGTTGCTGCCTATTCCCATGGCGTCCTCAGGGGCTGCTGTGGAGGAGGATGCGGTGATTCCGGAAGTGGATATGGCGATTCGTAAGAAAGAACAGGATGCAGCTGTCAGGGAAAAGACCACGATTTACCGGATTATCATAGGATTTCTGGTGGCTATTATTGTCGCCATGATTGTTATCACTGTCAAGAGCAGATATTCGGTGTTTACCTATTTCACTGATTACGAGCAGGATATCCGTGATGAAGTGGAAGACCAGTATGCACAGTGGCAGGAAGAATTGGAACAACGGGAAAAAGCCCTGGAACAAAATTGAGGTTTTACACAAAATAATCATACATTTGTGGTATACTAAGCCGGAGAAGTGATTCTCCGGCTTTTTTATCGAATAGGAAATTCTTCCTATTCGATAAAAAATGCTCCGCAAGGATGCGCGCTCGCGCGAAAATGAAGATGTCGCTTATGCGACCGCGCTCGGCGCGAGAGTTTCGCAAGCGAAACTCTATGTTTTCGAATAGGAAATTCCTCCTATACAGTAAAAACCCTCCGGGGAAGATGCGCACTGGTGCGAAATGGAAAAGAAAGGCGTGATAGATATGGATAACCTGAAAATATTGGTTGTGGATGATGAACAGAGAATGCGTAAACTGGTAAAAGATTTTCTGGTAAAGAAGAATTATGATGTGCTGGAGGCCGCTGACGGGGAAGAAGCAGTGGATTTGTTTTATGAGAATAAGGACATTGCGTTGGTGGTTTTGGACGTTATGATGCCGAGGATGGATGGATGGCAGGTTGTGAGGGAGCTTCGCCATTATTCCCAGGTGCCGATTATTATGTTGACTGCCAAAAGTGACGAAAAGGATGAATTGTTAGGATTTGAACTGGGTGTAGATGAGTATATATCCAAACCCTTTTCACCCAAGATACTGGTGGCGAGGGTGGAGGCGCTTCTTCGCAGAAGCAATGCCCTTGAGGATGGAGAAGTGGAGATTGGTGGAATTACGCTGAATCAGTCGGCTCACGAGGTGAAGATTGACGGTAATCATATTGAATTGAGTTTTAAGGAGTTTGAGCTTTTGGCGTATTTTATTAAAAACCAGGGAGTGGCATTATCCAGGGAGCGCATTTTAAATAATGTATGGAATTATGATTACTTTGGAGATGCACGTACCATTGATACCCATGTGAAGAAGCTTCGGAGCAAAATGGGGGATAAGTGCGAATATATCAAGACAATCTGGGGAATGGGATACAAATTTGAGGTGACAGAGTAAATGACTGTAAAAAAAAGAAAACTGGGAATCCATTCTTTTCAGACAAAGATGATATTGATGCTTGGAGGACTGGTACTTGCTGTGCTGGTATGCAGCGGAGTGGCAGCGAAAATGTTTCTCCGGGGATTTTATGAATACTCGAAAGTGAAACAGCTGGGACAGTTTTTTGGGCAGATAGAGACCGTCATGGGAGGGGTGGAGGAAGTATCTGACGATGAGACGGCGTCACAGGTTTTGGAGAGTATGGGAGCCAACAACGATTTGGACATTTATGTGTTTGATGTGGCATTATTTTTTAACCAGCTGCAGTATTCATATCGGTATCCGGATGCCGGGAATATTCCCAAGGAACAGAGAAAAATTCTTAACAATAAAGTGTATGAGTATGTCATTAGTGAGAGCAACGGCGTGGAGAAAATGCCGGACCGGACATTGCTGGCAAAGGAAGAGGCATATTCCATTTATAAGGTATTTGACGAACGCATCAATTCTAACTACATTGAGATGTTTGGAAGACTGGACAGCGGCTCTATGGTTTATGTCCGGTCCAATTATCAGGCTATGCAGATTGGTATGGATATTTTTATGCGTTTTTTGGTATATATTGGATTGGTAGTTGGCAGCGTGGGCATGGTTAGTATTTTTTTTGTCAGCAGACGGTTCACCAAGCCGATTCTGGAGATGTCAGAGATTGCTGAACGTATGTCAAAACTGGATTTTAACGTAAAGTATCAGGTGACGGGAAAAGATGAAGTAAACGAGCTGGGACGCAGTTTAAATACCCTCTCTGAGCAGCTGGAGACCACCATATCAGAGTTAAAAAGTGCGAATAACGAGTTGCAGTCGGATATCCAGAACAAGATACAAATTGATGAGATGCGGAAGGATTTTCTATCCAATGTGTCTCATGAGTTAAAGACGCCGATTGCCCTGATTCAGGGGTATGCAGAGGGATTGCAGGATAATATTAACGAGGATATCGAAAGCAGGGAATTTTATTGTGAGGTTATTATTGATGAAGCCAATAAAATGAACAATATGGTGAAAAAGCTATTGAGCCTGAATCAGATTGAGTTTGGCAATAACACCGTGAATATCCAGCATTTCAATTTAACGGAGGTGCTCACCTCAGTGGTAAATTCCGCCAAAATTTTAGCTGCCCAGAAGTCGGCAAAATTACAGTGCCTGCAGGATGCGCCGCTCTATGTATGGTCGGACGAATTTTTTGTGGAAGAAGTTTTAACCAACTATATCAGCAATGCGTTAAACCATGTGTCTGGACAAAGGGAAATCACCGTGTACACAGAGCAGACAGACGATGACAAGGTCCGTGTCCATGTGCACAATACCGGAGACCGCATTCCAGAGGAGGAGCTGGATAAGATATGGATTAAATTTTACAAGGTTGATAAAGCGCGGACAAGGGAGTATGGGGGAAGCGGCATAGGACTGTCCATTGTGAAAGCCATCATGCACTCCCTCAACCAGGAGTGCGGAGTGTTCAACACAGAGGATGGTGTGACATTCTGGTTTGAAATCGAGCAGGAAAAAATTTTGCCAGAGAACCAGGAATAAACTACGAAAAATCTTTCCACATTCAACTGCCGGAGTAATAGTTGTATTTGAATAAAAGTTGTGTTAAAATATGTTTAACTGGCATTTATTAAACTATGAGTGGAGGGAAACGTGTGAGAAGGAAATTGCGGATACTTTCAGTGTTGGTTGTGCTGGTACTTACGATATCTGGATGCAGCGTTAGTGTTATTGATTTAAGCGACGAACAGAGGGATATGGTATCAGAGTATATTGCAGCAGCAATTCTGAAGGTCAATCTCGGTGAAGCTGGCAAGGTGGAATGCAATCCATCGGGTACGCTCAAC
>CAZSGT010000126.1:0-6026 GCA_964606215.1 uncultured Lachnospiraceae bacterium | reverse complement strand
GAATCACTTCAACCAGATTTCCTCCGGTTCTTTTTGCAACCAGCACATCCCCCGCAAACTGGGAAATATCCTCCACCCCGCTCCGTTGCCCAAATTCGGCAAGTACGTCCTCCACTGTCCGGTTGGTCTCAAGCTGTGTAATAATATACGTGAACTCCTGGACAATAAGACTTTCCTCTCCATAAAGCATTTTCATATCGTTGGCAGCTTCACGAAAACTGTTCTCTATGGCATACCCTGCCTGTAACGCTGCGGAAACACTCTGCATTCCGTCTTTAAATTCCAGATTCAGCTGCCAGCGTCTATTCTGCATCTTCTGATGCTTTCTGCGCCGCATATAAACCCACACCAGTGGAATCCCTCCCATTATACAGACAAAAAAACTGCGGTAAAATACATACAAAATTCCCCAGACAATACTTGTCCCCATCAAAATCTCCTGGACCCACTCCTTTCCTGTAAATGTATATTCATCGTATCGATTCAAGTGTGATTCCCGCCCTTTCTAATTTCCATTGGTTTTCCAAAGGTAGCGGAAGCCGTTTTAACCCTCCCTTGATTTTGCCCTCTGCATCCTCTCCTTCCTCTGCAAATACATATAATGGCTGCAACACAATCTCACCGTCCTTCAAATCCAACACCTCGCTTATCTCTAATATTTTTCTGCTCTTATCCCGCAGTCTGCCCAAATGTACAATGATATCCAGCGCCGACGCCATCTGTCTGCGGACGGCGGACAGCGGAATTTCCATCCCCATCAGAACCAGGGTTTCCAACCGGCAAAGCATGTCTCTGCTGCTGTTGGCATGACCGGTGGACAAACTGCCGTCATGACCGGTATTCATAGCGGACAGCAAATCCACTGCCGCCGCATCACGAATCTCTCCTACTACAATTCGATCCGGACGCATACGCAAACTGGACTTAATTAAATCCCGGATGCTGATAGCATTTTCCCCTTCCACATTGGCATTTCTCGTCTCTAAACGCACCAGATTTGAAATTCCCTGTATCTGAAGCTCGGCAGAATCCTCAATGGTAATGATGCGCTCATCCTCAGGTATAAAATTGGATAGTGCATTCAAAAAAGTAGTTTTACCGGAGCCTGTCCCTCCACTGATGAATATGTTATACTTTGCCACCACCAGTTTTCGCAGAAACTCCGCTGCCTCTGCCGTAATAGACCCAAGGGCTATGAGCGTATCAATAGTAATGGGACTCTCGGGAAATTTTCGTATGGTCACCACCGGACCATCCAGTGCCACGGGACGTAAAACCACATTCACACGGGAACCATCCCGAAGCCTTACATCCACAATAGGATTTGCCTCATTTATAATGCGGTTGGCGTCTGCTACAATTTGTTGAATCACATCCTCCAGCTTTTCCCTGCTGGAAAATTCTTTTTCATAGGGCTGCAGTCTTCCATATTTCTCAACGAAAATCTTTCCGGGTCCATTAATCATAATCTCCGTAATTTCCGGATTCTCTACAAGCTCCTGCAGGACATCCAGACCGCGTATGCCGTGAAAAACCGTATTGCGCAGTTTCTGCATATCGCCCACCGGGATATAATGCTCTCTGCCATATTCCAAAAGAACAGCGTCAATAATTTCCCATACCTGTTTATCCGTAACGGCAGTCATCTCTCCCAGACGCTGCTGCACCGCCCTATTCAATATCTCCTGTATCTTTTTTTCCATCCCGTAATACCCCGGCTGCTTCTTTTACAAATCCATCTATTCCATCTTTCCATGTGTCCAAATACCCATCCATGGGATGGGGCGCATGAAAATGATAAATTTTCTCCAGCAGGTATTCCCTGCCGTCTCTGTGCAGCATCCGGTGAAATGCTTCCTCCTTTGAAATTCCAATCATTCCTTTACTCTCCGGCATAAAAATCTTATCGCAATACTCCATCATGGATACGCTTGCTTCACATACCGTGCCTAAATCCACAATCAGGTATCCGTACCCGCCAGTCTGACATAGTTCCTCTATCCATTTGTTCAAATCCTCGTCTTGTATTTCCTGTAAATCTCTATAATGTCCGACCGAATAGATACAATCCACTCCTTGCTGTTTTTTCACCAGCGACTTTACCTTCAACAGAATATTGCACTGCTGCTGTCTGGTATAGTACAAAAGTTCAGACAGCCCGGATTCTTCTCCTGAAAATCCAGAAAGCGGTTCCATGCTTACATACAGCACCTGCTCCTCTCTTGACAATTCTTTTGCCAAAGCCAGGGCATACGTAGTGATACCTGTACCGCCGGAGGGTGAAAACATCCCCAGCACCATTCCGCTTTTCTTCCCACCTGCAAAACGATGTCCTTTACTGTCCGACAAAATATATTTTATGATTTCATTCATGAGTTCTGACGCTGGCTGGTACTTATACACCACCGGCACTTCTGGTAATATTTCCACATTTCCCTCTGTCAAAATCATGTATTGCTTAATTTGCCCAGATTCCACAAAATCACCGAGACAGTTCTCAGACAAAAGCAGCATATCCGCAGAGCGTTTTTTTGTCCCCTCATTGAGATGCTCAACGTTTGTAAATATGCATATTTCCATCTGCAATAGATTATGATGCCGGATATACTCTGCCAAATGCCCTGCATACTCTTTATCCGGCTCACAAATGGCAAACACTCCCTTATTCACTTTTTACCTCCATTTCATATCCGGCGTCACGCCAGATATATATTTTCAGACAGGCAGCCTGACGCCTGCTAACATAATAAAATATCCCAGGCTTATAGGTACTGCCATAGGAATTTTATGTGTGCGGTACTTCCTCTGATTTCCACAGATAAATTCCCGGTCATTGATTATACATTTCCAGAAAACATAGAATACGGCTCCTGCCGCTACGATAAGAAAGGCGTAAAAGATAACATATCCCGCCAGGGCATATCCATACATACCTCCTATCACCGAGAGTAATTTGGCGTCACCCGGTCCTATACACTTTATGCAATATAAGATAAATAATGCCGCCAAAACCACCAGTGCATTACAAATAAAACACACGGCTCCCTTGATTCCATATTCATAACAGGAAAAAGTAATACCGAAAATCCAACCGAAGATTACAATCCGGTTATCGATGCGGTGTGATTCTAAATCACACATAGATGCTAAAATCAGAAGTCCGCATACCATCCAGTCTCGAATGGCGCTCACCTCTCTTAGCAGAATTTGAATTAAGAAAAAGTTCTCTTCTAAAAGCACTCTTTCGCAAATAGATGCGGGACGCTGCCCGTCTGAGGTGTAAACATCATAACACAGAAATCATTTTTTGTCAATCTTTAAAATTACAATTTTTTATTGTCTAACATGCACAAAAAATAGCAGCATCTTTGGTAGTTTTCGACAAGGTTCAAACCATAAAATTTCATTTAGGTTACGGAGAAATATATAAACAGACCGTACATCAAAAATAACCCGGGAATCCCCAAAATTCCTCCTATGGGCACGGTGTACTCGTTAATCTGCACCCCGCTTACAATCCCCTGCATACCAAGAACTTTATTAATTATATAGATTGCTAAAATTGTAAAAAAACTACGCAGTAAAAAATTTACGGCAATTTCTCCTTTGTTTCTTGCCAATGATAATATAAAGATTACAGCTAATGCTGCAACAACTCCAATTAATATTTCGCTTTCCATTGTTTTCTGCCTTTCCCTTTCATTTAATAATTTTTCACACGCCTGTACATCTTATGAGCACAGGAATGGGAATATGCAAAAAACATATGTGAAAGTGTATATTTTTCCAGTGCTGTGTCTATACTATGCATAACGATACCTGCATACCGACAAAGCCAGAGAGAGGATGAAAGGTAAAAATGATACGAAAAAAGCGCCAGCCAAAAGAAGAAGAGTTGCTTTTAAAGGAAATAAAGGCAACTCTGCTTCGATTAGAATGCATATATTCCGCTTTTCAAAACGTAGTCGAGCAAGACCTGATTGATTGCTATATTTACGAATTAAACGCGGTATATCTGCGTTATAAAGTTTTACTTAAAACGGCAAAAGCCATGCAGGAAAAACGAGACCAGCACAAGACTTCGCGAAAAATATTAAAGCCTTCCATACGTTTGCGCCAGCTTATAAAGCTTCCGACAGTGGGCGTCCGTAAACTGTCCGGCTAACATGCGCCAACGCCAATTAGTTCCCACCGTAGATGGAAGATTCATACGGGCACGGTTATCTAATTTCAATATATCCTGCATCTGAAAGATAGCCGTTTTTGCCACACTCTGATATGCCAGCTTTAACACCGCATCAGGAAGCTGGTGTTTATGTTTGATTCCCATATACTGCATGGCATAGCGCAGTTCTTTTTTATTACAGCCGTCAAAATATCCAGCCACTGTCTCATTATCATGGGTTCCCCCATAAATCACAACATTTGCCGACTGGAAATTATGTGGAAGGTGGTCATTTTCTGCACCACCGCCAAAGGCAAACTCCAAAATTTTCATGCCCGGCCAGCCTGTGGCATTTATGAGATTTCGCACGCTTTCCACCACAATACCTAAATCCTCTGCAATCACATCGGCATTCTCTTTTGCCACTACCTTTTTAATTACGTCGGTCAGCTTTGCTCCCGGTCCCTGCAGCCACTCGCCTATCTTTGCATCCTTGCACTCTGCCGGAATGGAATAGTACCGCACAATACCGATAAAATGGTCGATGCGAATAACATCATAAAGCTTGGCGCTGGTCCGCATACGCTGCGCCCACCATTCAAAATCTTCCTTTTCCATGGCTTTCCAGTCATATAGTGGATTGCCCCAGCGCTGACCGTCTTCCGAAAACAAATCCGGCGGCACTCCGGCAATATGAATGGGATTTTTTCTCTCATCCAGCTCAAACAGCCGGGAATGCACCCACACATCCGCACTGTCCAGAGATACATAAAGAGGAATATCCCCAACAATTTTTATATGGTTTTTATGGGCATATTTCCGCAGCTTCCCCCACTGTTCATTAAATTTAAACTGACAGAAATTCCAGAAACGGATATCCTCTGCAAGTTCTTTTTCATACTTCTTCACCGCCGCCTCTTTGCGGAACCGGATATCCTCATCCCACAAAAGCCACTCATGATTTTCAAAATGATTTTTCAGCGCCATATACAGGCTGTAGTCGCCAAGCCAATACTTGTTTTCTTCGGAAAAATCCTTATACTCTTTGCTGTCCTCGTAATCACTGCGAAGAAATGCCTGCCGCAATACCTGAAAACGTGCCTGGTAAATCGCCGCATAATCCACCTCATCTGCCCGGTCTCCCCAAAAATGTTTCGTAATTTCCTCTTTTTTCAGCAATCCTTCCTCCACCAGGGTATCCAAATCAATAAAATACGGATTCCCGGCAAATGCGGAAAAAGACTGGTAGGGGCTGTCCCCAAAGCTGGTGGGGCCTACCGGAAGCACCTGCCAGTATTTCTGTCCGGCAGACACCAGCATATCAATAAACTTGTATGCCTCTTTTCCCAGCGTCCCGATTCCGTAAGGCGATGGAAGGCTGCTGATTGGAAGCAGTATCCCCGCTCCCCTGGGATTCTCTGTTTTTTCCATAATAACCTCCATTCAATTACATTTTCTGTATAATCATATCGTAAATCCGGTCCGCCACCTCTTCTTTGGCAAGAACCGGCAATGTCATTTCTTCCTGCTTCGTAATGAGGGTGACAATATTGGTATCCGTACCAAACCCTGCTCCCTCCTGTTTTACGTTATTGGCAACAATCATATCGATTTGCTTCTTTTCCAGTTTTTTTCTGGAATTTTCCAGCATGTTTTCCGTTTCCATGGAAAATCCGCAGATAAACTGCCCTTTTTTCTTATGTTCTCCCAGCCATGCCAGGATATCTGTTGTTCTGGTAAGGGGAATGGACATGTCGTCCTCTTTTTTCTTAATCTTGTTTTCTGCAATCTGTGCAGGCCGGTAGTCTGCCACCGCCGCTGATTTGATGATGATATCGGCATTCCCGCTGACATCCGTCAC
>CAZSGT010000125.1:0-6033 GCA_964606215.1 uncultured Lachnospiraceae bacterium | reverse complement strand
GTATTTCTGCGCTGCGCAAGCAGGAACTGATCGACGTGTTGTCCGGGTATGACAGGGCACAGGCAAAGAGCAGTGCTTCCGAGCAGGCGGCGGGAAGAGACCGGGAAAAGCCAGTGGCAGCCTATGAACGGAAACATACCAGAGACCGGGAGAAAACTGTGGCAGAGTATGACAGGACCAATGGCAGGGACAGAGAGAAACCTGCAGCAGAGTATGACAGAACATATACCAGAGATAGAGAGCGGTCCACAGGGGATTATGACAGGCAGAGCGTCAGGGAAAAAGAACGCTATGTGGCAAGAAATCACGAGCGGCAGAATACAAGGTATAAAGATCGGACAGTGGGGAATTATGAAAGACAGGTAGAAAAAAGTTACGTGAAGTCCCCGGACCAGAACGTGAAACCCATGAGCATGAAAGAACTGGACAGTGGAATAGAAAAAAATGGTATTTTGGAGGTAATGGCAGATGGATATGGCTTTATCCGCTGCGACAATTATCTGCCTGGAGATGAGGACGTGTATGTATCACCGGCATTGATTCGGAAGATGAATTGGAGCACGGGGGATATCATCCGGGGAAATCTTCGTGTCCGCAATCAAAATGAGAAATTCAGTGCTTTGCTGTACGCAAAATCCGTAAACGGCCGTGATCCGGAGGAGGCATTGAAGCGTCCGAAGTTTGAATCTCTGACCCCAGTGTTTCCAAATGAGCGCATCCATCTTGCCGGCAGTCATGGAAGCAGCATTGCCATGCGGATGATGGATTTGATTTCTCCCATTGGCAAGGGACAGCGTGGTATGATTGTGTCTCAGCCCAAGGCAGGAAAAACCACTTTGCTAAAGCAGGTGGCGAGGGCGGTTACCACCAACCATCCAGGCATGAAACTTCTGGTTCTGCTTATTGACGAGCGTCCGGAGGAGGTAACAGACATAAAGGAGTCTATTGAGGGAAAGAACGTGGAAGTGATTTATTCTACTTTTGATGAGCTCCCGGATAACCACAAGAGAGTATCGGAGATGGTTATTGAACGGGCAAAGCGTCTGGTAGAGCACGGCGAGGATGTGGTTATTCTTTTGGATAGTATTACCCGTCTGGCAAGGGCATACAATCTCACGGTGCAGCCCAGCGGACGAACCCTTTCCGGTGGACTTGACCCGGCGGCACTGCATATGCCGAAACGTTTCTTTGGTGCGGCAAGAAATATGCGGGAGGGCGGAAGCCTGACCATACTTGCCACTGCCCTGGTGGAGACGGGAAGCAAGATGGATGATGTGGTGTTTGAGGAATTTAAGGGAACTGGTAATATGGAGATTGTTTTGGACCGTTCTCTTTCTGAAAAACGTGTGTTTCCGGCAATTGACCTGCCAAAATCCAGCACGCGCCGGGATGATCTTCTGTTAAACCATGAAGAGATGGAAGCAAACTATCTCATGCGTAAGGCCATGACCAGCGCCAGGTCGGAGGAGGCAGTGGAACGCATTATCAATATGTTCCGTCAGACCGCTAACAATGATGAACTGATTTCTCAGGTTCGCAAGAAAAAAATCCTTTAAAATGTACTTGCAAAGGCGCATAAACTATGTTACACTTATGGAGTTGTGTTAAATTGAGTTAAAGAGGTGAATACAATGAGAGAAGGAATACATCCAAATTATTATCAGGCAAAGGTCGTATGTAACTGTGGCAATGAGTTTGTTACAGGTTCTACTAAGGAAGATATCCATGTGGAAATCTGTTCCAAGTGTCATTCATTCTATACAGGACAGCAGAAGGCAGTTACTGCTCGTGGAGCGATTGATAAGTTTAACCGTAGATATGGTTTGACTCAGGACTAAGTAAATATTACTGTGAGCGGTCATTGCATCTTGTAGACGGTTGTAAGATGCGGTGACCGTTTGCGGTTTTACGGTTGAGATTTAAAATGAGTCTCAGCCTGTTTTAGTATGGAAAAACTCCTTTTTGGATTTCGATAGATTTTTGAGGGCGGTTTTATGAAACCGGCAAGCTTGTGCCTGCGCTGCGGCACAAGCGTTGCGCGATGCAAAAAAGCAGTGCAGAAATGAGGGAAAATATGAAGTCATCAGGAATCGGTGGCCAGGCAGTGATAGAAGGCGTTATGATGAAGAATAAGGCATCGTATGCCGTGGCAGTGCGGACAGCAGAAGGTGATATTGCTGTTCAGAAGGGAGAGTTTCATGGGGTAGGCGAGAAAAATGTATTTTTCCGTCTGCCGATTATCCGGGGTGTGGTTGCCTTTGTGGAATCCATGATTCTGGGGATGAAGACCTTGACATACTCTGCCAGCTTTTATGAGGAAGAAGAGGAAAAGAGAGCAAAGAAAGACGAGACAAAAGAGTCTGCAGTTATGATTCTGACTGTGATTTTGTCCATACTGGCAGCAGTGGGAATATTTATGATTCTTCCGCTGTTTTTGTCGGAACTGTTTCGCAAGGTTACAACCAATGTTACGGTTTTAGCCATTATCGAGGGCTTTATCCGGATCGATTTGTTTATTGGTTATGTGTTGCTGATATCCATGATGGAGGATATCAAGCGATTGTTTATGTACCATGGTGCGGAGCACAAGGCTATTAATTGTGTTGAAAACGGACTGGAGCTGACCGTGGCAAATGTGAAGAAGCAGTCCAAGCATCATAAACGCTGCGGGACAAGTTTTATGTTTATTGTCATGTTTATCAGTATTATTTTCTTCATTTTCATTCATGTGGAAAATATATGGCTGCGCGCTTTATACCGTATCATCCTGGTTCCGGTGGTTGCAGGAGTATCCTATGAGCTGATTAAACTGGCGGGAAGAAAGGATAATCTCTTTGTGCGTATTGTCAGTGCGCCGGGAGTGGCATTGCAGCGAATGACCACCAGGGAGCCGGATGACTCCATGATAGAAGTTGCCATTCGCTCTGTCGAGGAAGTGTTTGACTGGCAGGCATTCCAGAAACGCATGAAGGATGAAAAGAGACGGAAAGAAAATCTGAAGAAACACGGTATTGATAAGGCGAAATCCGACAATAAAAAGAAAAAGTCGCAGAAGGTACAGGAGATTAAACGCCATGAAACGGAACATGCAAAGCGTGCCCAGGATGCCCGGAAAGAGCGGGAGGAGACAGAGGCGTTAGAAAAGGCATTTCACAAAAATGTGGAGGAGGCAAAGAAGCGCAAGGCACGCCGGATGGCAGATACCCAGAAACAGCGTGAGGATGCCCGGAAGAAAAATGCCGAAGAGGAAAAGGATGAGATTTTAGACAATCTGGACCGTTTTTTCGATGAGGAAAAAAGGCAGGAAAAAGAAGAGGAAGAGAAGCGAAAAGCAGCGGAGAAACAGCAAAGGGCCGAGAAGCAGAAAACAGAGAATGCGAAAAAGAAAGTGACAGGAATGGAAAAGGTTTCGACTTTTCAGAAGGAGCATTCCAATGCAGAGACTTCAGAAGAAGGTTCTCAGGACAGGTCATCTCAGAAGAAGCCGGCTGCGCAAAAAGCTTCCGGGGCAAATCATTCAAAGAAAAAGAACCGGAAGAAATAAGTGTGGAGAAAGCTGCGGGAGAGAGATAAAGCAAAGTATGGAAAGAAAAACCTATGGTGAGATTCTTGCAGAATGTGAGAAGACGTTTGAGCAGGCTGGTATAGAAGAGTACCAATCGGATGCATGGATATTGTTTTCCCATTATTTCCAGATGGAGCGGGCGAAGTATTTTCTGGACAGGGAGTGTGTGCCCACGGAGGCTGGAATGATACAGGAGTTTCAGGGAGCGGTGGAAAAGCGGCTGCATCACGTGCCAGTGCAGTATATTACCGGGCAGCAGGAGTTTATGGGATTTCCATTTCAGGTGAACCCGGAGGTGCTGATTCCCAGACTGGATACGGAGGTACTGGTAGAGAATGTGCTGGAGTATGCGGAGGGGAAACGGGTGCTGGATATGTGTACTGGCTCCGGGTGTATTATCCTTTCCCTGGCAGGGCTGCGGAGTGTGCAGTGTGGTGTGAGGTTGGATATTTCCAGTGGTGCGCTGGATGTGGCAGAGAAAAATGCGGCGTTGTTACATGCGTCCGTAGATTTCCTGCAAAGTGATTTGTTTGAAAATGTAGTGGGAGAATATGATATTATTGTTTCCAATCCACCCTATATTGCGGAGGAGGAGTTTGCAGCTCTGACCAAAGAAGTCCGGGAGCAGGAACCGATGCTTGCCCTGTCCGGCGGAGCGGACGGGCTGGATTTTTACCGCCGGATTGCAGAAGATGCGGGAGGTTTTTTAAGTCCCCGGGGACGGATTTTTCTGGAAATCGGCTGCGGGCAGGGGGCTGGTGTAAGCCGGCTTTTGCGGGAACAGGGCTTTGAGGATGTAAAGGTGATAAAAGACCTGGCAGGGCTGGACAGAGTGATTGCTGCCGTGAAACGATAATGTACTATTGGCACCGAGGGGAACGCCATGTAGTGTAAGAACAACGCTGTCACCCTATGCGGGGTATTTAACTGTAGGAATGCGCATACAGAATATGCAGAAATGAGGATGAATATGTTTGACAGATTAGAAGATTTGGTCCGCCGGCTGGAGGAAGTATTACAGTCTTTGAGCGACCCGGATATTATCAGTGACCAGAATAAATACAGAGAGTTGATGAAGGAGCAGAATGAGCTGACTCCCATTGTGGAAAAATACAAGGAATATCTGGCTGCCAAGGAAGGTATTGAAGAGAGCCTGATGATTTTGGACGAGGAAAGCGATGAGGAGATGCGTGAACTCGCCAAAGAGGAATTAAGCGACTGCAAGGAAAAAGTGGAGCAGTGTGAGCAGGATTTGAAAATTTTGCTGCTGCCAAAGGACCCCAACGACGACCGTAACGTGATTGTGGAAATCCGTGGAGGCGCTGGTGGAGATGAGGCGGCGCTGTTTGCGGCGGATTTGTACAGGATGTATTCCCGGTTTGCCGAGCGTAACCGCTGGAAAGTGGAAGTTATGAGCATGAATGAGAACGGTATCGGTGGGTTTAAAGAAGTCGTATTTATGATTACCGGTGACGGTGCATATTCTAAATTAAAATATGAAAGTGGAGTACACCGGGTACAGAGAATACCGGCGACGGAGTCCGGCGGGCGCATCCATACCTCTACGGCGACGGTAGCGATTATGCCGGAGGCGGAGGAAGTGGATGTGGAATTGGACCCCAATGACTGTAAGATTGATGTGTTCCGTGCGTCCGGCAACGGCGGGCAGTGTGTCAACACCACGGACTCTGCAGTGCGTATCACTCATTTGCCTACAGGCATCGTGGTGTCCTGCCAGGACGAGAAGTCACAGCTGAAAAATAAAGATAAGGCGATGCGTGTACTTCGCTCCCGTCTGTATGACATGGAGCTGGAAAAAGCCCAGGGCGAGCAGGCGGAGCAGAGGAGAAGCCAGGTTGGTACCGGGGACCGCTCCGAGAAAATCCGGACATACAATTTTCCGCAGGGGCGCGTGACCGACCATCGTATTAAGCTGACCTCCCACAGACTGGGAGAGATTCTGGACGGGGATTTGTATGAGGTGATTGACAGCATTATCGCAGCGGACCAGGCGGCGAAGCTGACGAAGATGAATGAAGCGGTATAAAAAGTATATACAAAAACGAACCTTGATGGATGTTGAGGTTCGTTTTTATACATGTGAAGTGTTAAGACGTATATTTTTTGTTAGTATTTTTTTAAGCTGAAAAAGGCATTGTAATGCCAAACGTAAATTCTTATTTGAAAGGATAAGATGCTTATGCACAATATAATTGAATTACCTCCATGGGATAGACTGCTCAAAAGAATTGTCTGGGAGCAGTTAGGAGAAATAGCAGGAAAAAGAATATTGGATTTTGGAAGTGGCCAAGGAATAACGGCAAATTATTTCGCGAATAGAAATTTAGTTGTAGCAGTAGAGCCTTTCAAAGAAATGCTTAGTAATAGATGGAAAGATTATGAATATAAGCAACTTATCGGAGATGTTTCAAAACTTTCAGAGCTTGAAGATCATTCATTTGATTTGA
>CAZSGT010000124.1:0-6052 GCA_964606215.1 uncultured Lachnospiraceae bacterium | reverse complement strand
GGAATTAAAGAAAGCTGTAAGGTAAATATTGAGATTTTGGACAGGGTGGCAGAGCAGATTGCAGAGGGAATCACTACGGAGGAGATTGACCGGATTGTCCGGGAGACCACGGCAGAGTATGGAGCCACAGCGGCGCCTCTTGGCTATGGTGGATTTCCCAAAAGTGTATGCACATCCGTAAACGACCAGGTGTGCCATGGCATTCCTTCCTCGGAGGTAGTTTTAAAGAGCGGGGATATTGTCAATGTGGACGTCTCTACGATTCTGAACGGGTATTATTCGGATTCTTCACGTATGTTTGCCATCGGGGAGATTTCGGAGGAGAACCGGAGGCTGATAGAGGTTACCAGGGAAGCCGTCTATAAAGGATTGGAACAGGTGCGCCCATGGGGAAGGCTGGGAGATGTGGGTGCGGCGGTGCACAGACATGCTCTGGATAACGGTTATACGGTAGTTAAGGAAATTGGAGGCCACGGGGTGGGACTGGAGTTTCACGAGGATCCATGGGTTGGTTTTACCACCAGCAAGGGAACGGGAATGCTTTTGGCGCCGGGAATGATATTTACTATAGAGCCCATGGTAAATATGGGAAAAGCGGCACTCAGACCCAAAAAGGAGGACGAGTGGCCGGTACATACTGCCGACGGAAGCAATTCTGCCCAGTGGGAAATCATGGTTCTGGTTACGCCAGAGGGACATGAGGTGCTGGCGTACTAATGTACCTTTTTATAATATCTGCATAGGATAACAGTAAGATAATGCTGGGAGGTCTCAGACATGATTTATGTGGTGCAGCCGGGAGATACATTGTACAGTATCAGCCAGGCATTTGGTGTATCCATAGAAAGTATAGAAAATAACAATGGACTTGCCCCGGGTGGGATTCGTCTGGTGGAGGGCCAGGCATTATGGATTCTCATACCGGAACAGGTTTATACGGTACAGCCGGGGGATACATTAGACAGCATCAGTGCAGCTACTGGTATCCCGGTAAAGGAAATTTTGCGAAAAAATGTTTTCTTAAGCAGGCAGGAGTATCTGGTGACAGGACAGGAGCTTGTCCTGGTTTACGAAGGAGAGGAAAATAAAATCAGACAGGCACCTGTGGCTGTCAGCGGTTATGCATACCCGTTTATAGACAGGCAGGTATTTATAGAGACGCTTCCGTTTTTGGAGCGTCTTTTTGTGTTTTCATATGGATTTACGGAAACCGGGGAATTGATTGAACCGGAGGATGATTATCTTCGGAGCACAGCGGAAGAATACGGAGTAGATACCATACTGGTGCTGACATCCCTGAACCGGGAGGGACGGTTTAGCAATCAGCTGGTGAATCTTCTTATGGAGGATATGACAGTACAGGATGCGGTTTTGGAAAATATAAGGCAGCAGGTGCTGGAGAAAAATTTTGCCGGGGTGGATTTGGATTTCGAGTATATTCTTCCATCCGATAAACAGGCGTATGTGGATTTTGCAAACCGCATGGCGCAGATGCTGCATCCGCTGGGAAAAACTTTGTCCATTGCCCTGCCGCCCAAGGTGTCCGCAGACCAGCCGGGATTATTGTACGAGGGCATCGATTATGGCGGGCTGGGAGCTGCGGCAGATGAAGTGCTGTTGATGACCTATGAGTGGGGATACAAGTATGGACCGCCTATGGCAGTGGCGCCCATTCCACAGGTGGAAAAAGTGTTGCAGTATGCAGTTTCCGAGATTCCGCCGGAAAAAATCAATCTGGGAATTCCCAATTACGCATATGACTGGCCCCTTCCCTATGTCAAAGGGGAGACGGAGGCACAGACCATTGGGAACCAGCAGGCGGTGGAGATTGCCATGGAGCGCAGCGTGGCAATTCAATATGATGAAAATGCGAAGAGTCCGTATTTTCGATATTTTGATGAAAATGGCACCACCCATGAGGTGTGGTTTGAGGATGTGAGGAGTATAGAGGAAAAAGCCAGACTGGTGGAAAAATATGGATTTGCGGGAATGGAGTACTGGAATCTCATGCGGCCATTTACTGCAAATTGGCTGTTGTTAGACCAGATATTAAATATATAATTACGGATGCATATTTCAAAAGAAGCCTTTCATATACTAGGGTAGAATCGTCCCATATTTTGCAGAAATGCTTTGGGATATGAAAAAGCACAGGAATGGAGGGCTTTATGGAGACACGTGCACAGGGGCTTCGTTCAAAAGAGGTGGAGAAACTTCGTAAACAGTATGGAGAAAATGTTTTACCGGAGGAAAAGCCCCCCTCCTTGTTTGTGAATTTTCTGAGCCAGTTAAAGGACCCATTGATTTATATTTTGTTTTGTGCGGCAGGGATTTCCCTGTTCCTTCACGAGCTGTATGATGCGATTATTATTCTTGCCGTGATTCTTCTGGATGCGGTGGTGGGGGTGATTCAGGAGGGAAAGGCAAGGCATGCGCTGGAAAGCCTTAAGAAGCTTACGACGCCCATGGCATTGGTAGTAAGAGATGGCATGGAGCAGGAAATACAGGCAAAGGAGCTGGTGCCGGGTGATTTGGTAATATTGGAAGCCGGGTGCCAGGTTCCTGCGGATTTAAAGCTGACCGAGAGCCATTCCCTGCAGGCCATGGAGGCGGCGCTGACGGGAGAATCCGTACCAGCGTCTAAGTCTGCTGGCGCAAAGGTGAAAAGTGATGCAATTTTAGACCAGGCAGACTCGGTGTTTATGTCTACCGTAATTACATATGGCAGAGGCAGAGGAATTGTCACTGCCACAGGAGTAAATACCCAGATTGGAAAAATTGCGGCGATGATTCACGGGCACAAGGAGGAAACCACACCGCTGCAAAGAAGGCTTGGGGATTTGGGCAAGGTGCTGAGTATTCTTGCCGTGGGTCTCTGTGTGATTTTGTTTGTGGTGGCGGTACTTCAAAAGCGGGATGTGCTGGACATGATGATAACTGCCATTTCTCTGGCGGTGGCGGCAGTGCCGGAAGGGCTGCCGGCGGTGGTTACCATTGTGCTGGCGCTGAGTGTGACCAGGATGGTGCAGGTGCATACTATTGTGAAGCGTTTGCCGGCGGTGGAAACTCTGGGAGCTGTAACGGTGGTCTGCTCGGACAAAACAGGAACCCTGACGGAAAACCGCATGCGTGTAGTGAGCTGTTATGTGGCGGAACAGGAAAAACGGGTGGAGGAGCTTACAGAGAAAGCGGATATCCGGTTTCTGCAGGGAATGCTGCTTTGTAATGATGCTGTGGGAAACGGTATTGGAGACCCTACGGAAATTGCACTGGTGGATATGGGACTTACGGCGGGGGTGAGTAAAAGCAATCTGGACAGTACATATCCCAGATTAAAGGAGCTGCCCTTTGATTCCGGGCGCAAGTGCATGACAACCCTTCACCGGTTTCCAACGGGAACGGTTTCCTTTACGAAGGGAGCGCCGGATAAAATTCTTGCCATGTGCGACAGGTATATGACCGGAGCTGGAGTAAAGCCTATGAGTGTGGGGATCAAACGCTCTGTAATCAGGCAGACCGAAAAGATGTCCGGCAGGGCGCTGCGCGTGCTGGCTCTTGCCATGGCAGAGGGGAATACTTCCTGTGTGGAAAAAGGGTTGATTTGGATTGGCATGGCGGGGATGGAGGATCCGGTGCGCAAAGAGGCGGTGGAGGCGGTGCTCCGTTTTCAGGGCGCCAGGGTGCGCACCGTGATGATTACCGGAGACCATGTGGATACCGCCTTTGCTGTGGCGAGGCAGCTGGGTATAACCAACCGTTTTTCTGACTGTATGACGGGGGAGGAAATCGACAGCTATACCGATAAACAGTTCCGCAAGGAAGTGGAGCATGTCCGGGTATTTGCCAGGGTTTCCCCGGAGCATAAAGTACGAATTGTAAAAGCACTGAAAGGGAATGGACACACGGTGGCAATGACGGGGGATGGAGTCAATGATGCGCCTTCCCTCCAGGCGGCAGATGTGGGAATTGCCATGGGTATGAGCGGGACAGACGTGGCAAAAGGGGCGGCAGACCTGATTCTCACCGATGATAATTTTGCTTCCATCGAAAAGGCCATGGGCGAGGGCAGAGGAATCTATGAAAATATTAAGAAAGCAGTGTTGTTTTTGCTTTCCTCCAACACGGGAGAACTGCTTACCATGTTTGTGACGGTTTGCGCCGGTCTGGCAGCGCCGCTGAAGGCAAGCCATATTTTGTGGATTAACCTGATTACGGATACCCTGCCAGCTTTGGCGCTGGGGGTGGATAAAAACGATACGGAAAGCCTCATGCACCGCAAGCCCAGAAAGGCTTCCGAGAGCCTGTTTGCCCACGGAGGCATGCTGTGTACCTGTTTTTATGGACTGCTCATTGGAGCCATAACACTGGTGGCATTTCTGAAAATTCCCGTGGGGGCAATGATGGTGGCAGGGCAGGATGTGACACTGCAGGGCATCATGGAAATATTTGAAAACAAAGCCATCCTTGCCAGAGCACAGACCTATGCCTTTACCGTATTGGCAATGTCCCAGCTGTTTCATGCCATCGGAATGCGCAATGTGGAAATTTCCGTCTTTCATATAAACCATCTGGAAAACCGCCTGATGATTCTTGCCTTTGTCACGGGCCTGCTTTTACAGGTGGCGGTGACAGAAGTGGCGGTGCTTGCCGGTGCCTTCGGCACGGTCCGGTTGGCTGTGGGGGAATGGATTAGCCTGCTGATTTTATCCATGGTGCCGCTGCTTGCCCACGAACTTCTCGCTCTGTTCAATCACGAGTGAGCGGCTGTCAAAGACTTGCCATTGTTCTGGAAGAACAGACCCGCATCAGAGACGGCTCCACGCCAGAAGCAGCAGGAGAAATCCGCCGATAAAGGAAAAATCCAGCTTGACGTGGGAGCAGATATAGGTGCTGAGTTTTTTTCCGGTGTACACACCCAGACATCCGGTAAAAAATGTGATAACTGCTGCCAGCAGGGGGTGGGACATGGAGACTCCGGCGCCCACGCCTACGGCTGCGCTGTCTAAAGATAAGGCAAGCGACAGCGGAAGCGCCTCTGCCGGAGTCAGGATGGAAGGCGTGTCTTTGTTGGCGGTTTCCGGATTGGCATAAATTGTCAGAATGACACCCAGCTCCCGGAAAGTAAAGGCAAACCGTTTATGGGGCAGGAGGCTTTTGCTCCGCCGGATAAAGGCTTTCACGGAGCTGTCAAACAGTTTCAGTACCGCCATACACGCCAGAATCAGAAAACTTACCGTGCCGGTAATATCTGACGGTACTCTGGCGGATATGGAGACGCCGGCATAGAGAAAAACAAGTAAAATCAAACTGGGAATGCCGCTGATAATCGCTGCAGAGCTGTATGGAATCCGCACTTTATCCATGCCGTAGGTAAGCCCTACCGTAAATGTATCTGCACTGACAGCAAATGCCAGTAATAAAATATGCAAAACAATGGTTGACACAAAAATCCCTCAAGACAATGGTTCGGGCGCAGGTCCTTTGCATTTGGCAAGAGACCTGAATCCGAACCGTTTTATTTGTTACCATATATATATTCCACAGGAAAGTGAAAGTGCCTGGAAACAAAATAAACGATTATTCTATAGAGCAAAACTCTTTCTTTATATGGCAGTTTTACACTTGCCCCGGGGCGTTTGGTGTGATAATATAAGAAAGGTGTTTTAAGAAGAGCTCACCACTTACAGAAGTGGGAGACTTCTCTGATGAGATAAACAATATGAGGAGGAAATGATTGTGGAATTAGAAAGCATTGCACGTTTGGGAAGTAACGAGGAAATCTATTTTGCCTTGTTGGACTATGCCAAAAATAAGATTGATGAGAGACAGAGAAACAGCGGAAAGAAAAAATTATATTATATTTCTGCGGAGTTTTTAATTGGAAAGCTATTATCCAACAATCTGATTAATCTGGGAATTTATGATGAAGTGGAAGCTGCCCTGACCGCACAGGGAAAGACCATGGCAGAGATTGAGGAAGTGGAGTTGGAGCCATCTCTGGGTAACGGAGGCCTGGGTCGTGTGGCTGCTTGTTTGCTTGATTCCATAGCCA
>CAZSGT010000123.1:0-6057 GCA_964606215.1 uncultured Lachnospiraceae bacterium | reverse complement strand
AAATCCCATTATGGTTTTTTTCGAGGAACAATTCCTGAGACTGTACCGCTTCGTTTGTTTTAAGCGGGGAAAACATATGGCAAATGCTTCCAAATACCGAAAGAAAATACGGGCGCTGGCTTTGTTTGCCTCTATGATTGTGGCGGTTGTTTTTATATATCTTTTGCTGCAGATGCTGGTACCGGAGCTGATTCGCAGTATTACCGGACTGGTAAATGATTTGCCCAGACAGTTGGAAGAATTTCAGAGGCAATCCATGCACTTTATCAATAAATATGACGGCGGGGAGAAGGTATATATAAAAGTCCTGGACTACCTGGAAAACTGGGTGCGGAATGATTTAATCCAGTTTATCAACAGCCTTGCCAAGAGCATTATGAATTATACAATGGAATTTTTCAGCGTACTGTACAATATCATTATTGGCTTTATCGTTGCTGTGTATGTGCTGCAGTCCAAGGAGAATTTTGCCGGACATTGCAAAAAGGCGTTGTACAGTCTGTTAAAGATTGAGCGGGCCAACACCATTATCCGCTATACCAGGGAAGTAGACGTTTTGTTTGGAAAATTTTTCATTGGAAAGATTATAGACTCGCTGATTATCGGTTTTATTTGCTTTATTGTGATGACGTTGTTTGACTGGCCATACATTATTTTAGTCAGTGTAATTATCGGGGTAACCAACATTATCCCAGTGTTTGGACCAGCTATTGGAGGATTCCCCTGTGCACTGCTGATTATGCTGGCAAACCCCATCCAGGGAATTTTCTTTGGAATTTTCGTCATTATTCTGCAGGGAGTGGACGGAAATATCATCGGGCCAAAGATATTGGGGGATACAACAGGTTTATCGGCATTCTGGGTGCTGTTTTCCATTTTGTTGTTTGGCGGTTTGTTAGGTGTGAAAGGTATGATTATCGGAGTGCCGGTATTTGCCTTTATATACGGTGTTACAAAACGGATTATCGAGGACCGTCTGCGAGCCAAAAAACTCAATACGTCCACAGAAGATTATTCTGGATACAAAGAGATTCATTACAACGCTTCTACCGGAACGGCAGAGTATGTACCGCTTTCCAAGAAGAAGTAAGAAGAGTTGTGTTTTAAATAGAAACATGTTATAATTGCAGATAATCTAAATATGTATTGTGTATTGACAAAGCAAAGTCATTCATGAAGGGGTTTTGCTTTGATAAAGGGACATCCAATTTATGTCCGCATACAAATAAAAAAGGAGAAATGAAACATTATGAAGAAAAACGAGGGGAAAATGAAATTTAGTCTGGTCATGAGGATGGTAATGATGGCGTTAATCCCGCTGATTCTTATCGCAGTTATTTTATTGACGACATCAGTTTATACGATGAGTCTCGGTATGGGCGAGGAAGTTATCAAAGGACTTCAGAATACAGCATATGCCGTTTCCGCAGCATATGGACATCTGGATGATGAAGACTGGCGTATGGAAGGTGACAACCTGTATAAAGGGGATAAAGCGGTTACAGAGAACACAGATTTGCTGGATTCTTTTGTAGCTAATTCTGATGTAGATATTACTATTTTTTATGGAGATACCCGCAGAGCCACCACAATTGTCGATGATAAAGGGGAACGTATTGTGGGATCACCGGCGGGAGATGCTGTCATTGAAGCGGTATTAAATAAAGGAGGTACATACAGTGCCAAGAATGTCATGATTAATGACGAGCCGTACTATGCCAGCTATATTCCCATGAAAAATTCCAATGGGGAGATTGTGGGCATGTTTTTTGCCGGACAGCCTTCTGCAGATGTGGAAGATTTTGTTAAAGAAAAGGTAATGCTTATAGTAGGCATGACGAGTGTATTTTTCATTATTGCGGTTGTTATTGTTA
The DNA here is from genome assembly GCA_964606215.1 of uncultured Lachnospiraceae bacterium. Taxonomy (GTDB): domain Bacteria; phylum Bacillota; class Clostridia; order Lachnospirales; family Lachnospiraceae; genus CAZSGT01. Next base: position 4,183 of record CAZSGT010000123.1, on the reverse strand, counting down.
TTATTGAATCACGTCATATAAACAAAGCGGTTGTGGAAACTACAAAGATTATCGAGACAGTATCTTCTGGTGATTTGTCTGTGCAGATTGGCAAAGAACAGTTAAAACGCACCGATGAGCTGGGCGATATGGCGAGGGGCATATCCATGCTTGTGGAACATCTGCGGGATGTGGTTGTGAATATCCAGAAATCCGCAGGCGTTCTGATTGATTCCGGAAATGATATCAGTAGTATGACCGCACAGACCAGTGCATCTGCAGATGAAATCAGTCTGGCAGTGGAGGATATTTCAAAGGGAGCATTTGCCCAGGCAGAAGATGTGGACAGCGCCGCATCCCATGTTACCATTGTTGGAGATATGATATCTGCTATCAGGGATAGAGTGGAGGAACTGAATACTACCGTAGATAATATGAAAAAGACCGGTGATGATTCCAACGCCATCATCAAAGATTTGGGAATTGCCAATGACCGTACCACGGATGCAGTCAACCGGATTGGCAGACAGATTCATGCAACCAACGAGTCTGCACAGAAGATTCGGGAAGCGGTGAACATGATTACAGCCATTGCCACCGAGACCAACCTGTTATCGTTAAATGCCTCCATTGAGGCAGCAAGAGCCGGTGAGCAGGGTAAAGGCTTTGCAGTGGTGGCTTCAGAGATTCAAAAGCTTGCCGAACAGTCCAACGAATCTGCACATTCCATTGAGCTGATTATCGACGCTTTGATTCAGGAATCAGAGATGACGGTATCGGTTATGGATGAGGTGGAACAGATTGTGGCACAGATGCAGGAAAAACTCACGGATACCAGGGAGGATTTCCAGAAACTGGATACGGATATTAACCACACCTATGAGGGAATGGCAGATATCAAGAATAGTACAGAGAATTGTAACGGCGCCAGAAACCAGGTGGCAGATGTCATGTCTTCGTTGTCAGCCATTTCTGAGCAAAATGCAGCGGCAACCCAGCAGACTACAGCATCCATGCAGGAGTTAAATGCAACGATGAATATTCTGGCAGCGGATGCAGATAAGTTAAAGGAACTGTCCGATTCACTGAAAAAGAATATAGAATTTTTCAAATTATAAGTTTGTGTTACAGAGAGAGGGTGTACGTATTGATACGGCGAAAAACAGGACACCAGCCTTGACGGAACCCAAAGATTGCAGTATACTACTCTGCGTATGTGCGTGTGTATATGCCGCATAGAACATACAGAGATAAGATACAGAAATGAGGATGCATATGGCAAGCAGCATGACGGGATTTGGTCGTTATGAGTTAGAAAAAGAGTTTGGCAGAGTTACCGTGGAGATGAAATCGGTGAACCATCGGTATTGTGACATTTCCATAAAGCTTCCACGGAAGTTTGTATGGATGGAGACGAAGCTCCGGGGACTTTTAAAAAACTATATTGCCCGGGGAAAGCTGGATGTCTTCGTCACATATGAGGAACTGGCGGGTGCTGCCGGGACGCTTGCGTACAACAAACAGCGGGCAAAAGAGTATTATGACCTGCTTCAGCTGATTACTGCAGATTTTGGATTGCGGACCACAGAGTTTTCCCCCACAACCATTGCCCGGTTTCCGGAAGTGATTACAGTGAATGAGCCGGAGATAGAGGATTCGTGGGTGGAGGAGGCGTTTGCTGAGGCTGTGGAGGGTGCTGCCATTGTCTTCAAACAATCCAGGGATGTGGAGGGTGAGAAACTCACTGCAGACATTATGGAGAAGTTTGCGGTGATTGAACAGAAGATTGATGAGATTGAGAAGCGTTCTCCGGAGGTTGTTGCAGAGTACAGGGAAAAGCTGTTTTCCAAAGTGAGTGAGCTTTTGGAAAATAAGGAAATAAATGAGGCAGTTCTTGCCACAGAGGTTACCATTTTTGCAGATAAAATATGCGTGGATGAGGAAACGGTAAGACTTCGCAGTCATATAACAAATATGAGGGATACATTTGCCATGTCCGGCACGATTGGGCGTAAGCTGGATTTTCTGGCGCAGGAGATGAACCGGGAAGCAAACACCACCTTATCAAAGGCAAATGACATTGAGCTGTCAAACATTGCCATTGATTTGAAGACGGAGATTGAGAAGATACGTGAGCAGATACAGAATATAGAATAGCCGGAGTGGTAAACATGTTTGTAAATATTGGTTTTGGCAATACCATAAATGCCGATAAAGTGATTAGCATTATCCGGCCGGAAGCAGCGCCGGTAAAACGGATGATACAGGGAGCAAAAGATAATGGAACTGCCATTGACGCAACCTGCGGCCGCAAGACCAAAGCGGTGATTACTATGGAAAACGGACAGATTGTGCTTTCTGCATTACTGCCGGAGACCATAGCCGGCAGGGTAAATGAAAATGCGTTGGATAAGGCGGGACATTAACATAGGATAACAAGCTGTCCGGGATTATGTTAACAATCTAGAACAGAAAGGGTTGCGATATGGGTATAAATGGAATTTTAACGGTTATTTCCGGATTTTCCGGTGCGGGCAAGGGAACCATTGTAAGGGAACTTTGTAAAAGGGAAAATTATGCATTGTCTATTTCTGCTACGACCAGGGCGCCCAGAAAGGGAGAAGAAGACGGCAGGGAATATTTTTTTAAAACCACGGATGAGTTTGTAAAAATGATAAGTGATGATGGTTTAATTGAATGGGCACAGTATGTGGGCAATTATTATGGGACTCCCAAGGCTTATGTGGAGGATATGCTTGCCCAGGGCAAGAATGTCATTTTGGAGATTGAAGTGCAGGGTGCCATGAATATTAAAAAATTATATCCAGATGCCGTACTTATGTTTGTCACACCGCCTTCTGCAGCAATTTTAAAGGAGCGTTTGCAAGGACGGGGCACAGAGAGCGCCGACGTTATTGAAGGGCGTCTCCAGCGTGCGGCAGAGGAGTGTCAGTATATGGAACACTACGATTATATTATTATTAATGATGAACTGGAAGAGTGTGTGGAACAGATTGATGGGATTTTAGAGTCCTACCGCGTCAGAAAGCGGGAATGTCAAAAAATTATTGATAAAATGACAGAGGAGTTACATGCATAGGATTTATACAATGAACAGTCTGCAAGGGAAAACAGCGTTTGATATAATAAGCTGGATTCGCAGGGCAGACAGCATTTGTTACAATAAGCTGGCTCGCATAGCGTGACAGCGTTTGTTTTGAAAGGAGATTATAAATTATGTTACATCCATCTTACACAGACCTTATGAGCGTGGTAAACAGCGACGTAGAACAGGGCGAGGCACCTGTGGTGAACAGCAGGTATTCCATTGTTCTTGCCACATCCCGCCGTGCAAAACAGCTGATTGACGGCAAAGAGCCTATGGTAAGAGCAAAATGCGGTAAACCGTTATCTACAGCTGTAGAAGAATTGTACACAGGAAAAATCACTATTCTTTCAGAGGAAGAGGCAAAAGATTTAATGCGGCTGGAAGAGGAGCGCAGGAAAGCAAATGAAGAAATGCTTATGATGTCTGAGGATGTGGATGAAGAGCTGGTAGAAGAGGAAGCAGATATCTTTGTGTCTGAGGAGGAGTTTAACACAGAAGATGTCATAGAGAATACAGAAGTGACAGACGAGGAAGAGGAAGCGTAAATAGATATGATAGAAGAACAGGAACACACAAACAAGACTGCCGATACACCAGAGGATACGTCTGCACAACCGGAGGAACGTGGCAGACACATAATAAAAGGTATGTTGGAGATAGCGATCTATATTGCGATTATTTTAACATGTATTTATGTGATTCCGACTTATGTTGCCCAGAGAACCATTGTTGCAGGTTTATCGATGAATGACAATCTGCAGGATAAGGATAATTTGCTGGTAAATAAGTTATCCTATACATTTTCGGAGCCGAAACGGTTTGATGTGATTGTATTTTATCCTCATGGGAACACACATCCGGATACCTTTTTCGACTATATTAAGGGATTGCTTCCCCATAGTGATTCTGAGGATATGGAAGAGATGAAGGAATCTCAGGCATCTCTGAGACAGGACATGGAAGAGATGAAGGAATCACAGGCATCTCTGCGACAGGATATGAGGGAGATGAAAGAGGAACAGACTTCTCTGAGGCAGGACATGGAGGAGATGAAAGAGGAACAGGCATCTCTGCGACAGGATATGAGGGAGATGA
>CAZSGT010000122.1:0-6062 GCA_964606215.1 uncultured Lachnospiraceae bacterium | reverse complement strand
TGTTCGGGCAAACCTGTTTCGCACCGGGAGATACAAAGAATACCTATGGGACAGGCTGTTTTCTTCTGATGAATACCGGAGAGAAACCGGTATTTTCGGAGAATGGTCTTGTAACCACCATCGCCTGGGGACTGGATGGCAAAGTCCATTATGCCCTGGAAGGCTCTATTTTCATCGGTGGCGCGTCCATTCAATGGCTTCGGGATGAAATGCGTCTGGTGGACTCGGCGGAGGATTCAGAATACATGGCACAGAAGGTGCCGGATACAAACGGCTGTTATGTGGTTCCCGCGTTTACCGGACTGGGGGCGCCCTACTGGAACCAGTATGCCAGGGGGACTATTGTGGGAATTACCCGGGGTGTAAATAAATACCATATGATTCGTGCTACGCTGGAGTCCATTGCCTATCAGACCAATGATGTTTTGAAGGCGATGAAAGAAGACGCCGGCATGGACATCGGTGCATTGAAGGTGGACGGCGGCGCCAGCGCCAATGATTTTCTGATGCAGGTACAGGCAGACATTATCGATACGCCAGTGCTGCGTCCCGTATGCCTGGAGAGCACAGCAGCAGGGGCGGCATATCTGGCAGGACTTGCGGTGGGCTACTGGCAAAATAAGGAGGACATTATCCAGAATTTTGCAATCAGCAAAACCTTTTATCCGGAAATATCCGAAGAGGAAAGAACATCCCGGCTTGCGGGATGGGAGCGTGCTGTGCGGTGTGCGGTCAGCTGGACGGAGTAAAAGTCAGGTGAGAAGCAGCGCAGGGCAGAACTAGCCAGCTTGCGGGATGGGAACAGGCGGTGCCATCTACCCTTAGATGGACAGAGCGATTGCGGGACAGGAGGCGCAGGAATGAGTACAGACATAGATTTTAAAAAATTGATGATGTCGCAGGAATACGACTTTCTGCGCACCAATGAGCGGCTGGGTGACCGGGTAATCCTGCTGGGACTCGGGGGCAGCTATGCCTACGGAACCAACAATGCAGGCAGCGATATTGATTTTCGAGGGGTGACACTGCCGTCCTCCTCCGATTTATTGGGTCTGACGGCTTTCGACCAGTATGAAGACAGCCATACAGACACCGTGGTTTATTCTTTTCAAAAGATTGTCAAGCTGCTGTTGGAATGCAATCCAAATACATGCGAAATTCTCGGTCTGGATGAGGATCAATATTTGATAAAGACGCCAATGGGTCAGGAGTTGATTGACAACACCAATCTGTTTTTATCTAAGAGGGCGGCAAAATCCTTTGGAGGTTATGCCGGCGCCCAGCTTCGCAGACTGCAGAATGCCCTTGCCAGGGATTCGCTGCCCCAGTCAGAAAAGGAGCGGCACATTTTAAATTCAGTTCGCAATGCTTTGGAAGATTTTCAACGCCGCTATGAAAATTTTGAATATGGAAGCATCCGTCTGTATATAGATTCTGCGGTGACTGAAGGATTGGAATCCGAGATTTTTGTAGATGCAGTACAGACCCACATGCCTCTCAGGGAGTACCAGAAAATGTTTTCCACCATGCATAACGTCCTTCATAATTACGATAAAATTGGCAAGCGGAATAAAAAGAAGGACGACAATCATCTGAATAAGCATGCCATGCATTTAATACGGCTGTTTATGATGGCGATTGATATTTTGGAGCTGGGGCAGATTCGGACACACCGGACAGGGGATTTGGAGCTGTTGCTGAAAATCCGTGAAGGCGGATTTCAGAAAGAGGACGGGACTTTTGCTACAGAGTTTTATAATATTCTGGGAGATTATGAAAGCCGTCTGGAAAGGGCAACCAGGAACAGTATTCTGCCGGACAATCCGGACATGGAAAAGGTGGAGGCTTTTGTGGAATCCATCAATAGAAGGGTAATAGAAGGTGCATATCCGTGAGAGATATTTTAAAAGAAATTCAGGAAAAACTTATAGAGATTGAGAAAAAAGAAAATGTGACCATCCTGCTTGCAGTGGAGTCGGGCAGCCGGGCATGGGGCTTCGCCTCGCCGGACAGCGACTATGATGTGCGGTTTATATATATCCGCAATGAGAAAGAGTATCTGCGGCTGGATGAACCCAGGGACGTCATTGAGTGGCAGCTGGATGACGTTCTGGACATGAACGGCTGGGATTTAAAGAAAGCATTGTTGCAGTTTCACCGGGGAAATGCCACGTTGTTTGAGTGGAGCAATTCCCCGGTGGTGTATAAAAGGACTGCCTTGTGGGATGAAATATATGAGAAAGCGAAAATTTATTTCTCAAAAAAGGCGGCGGTATACCATTATTATGGAACCGCGCAGAGCACCTGCAAAGGGTATCTTCAGGATGAGACCGTCAAGTATAAAAAGTATTTTTATGCCCTGCGCCCCCTCCTTGCATGCCGCTATATAGAACAGTATGGACAGGTGCCTCCGGTGTTGTTTGACGACTTGTTAAAGATGGATTTGCCGGAAACATTGACCGGGGCCATACACAGGCTGTTGGAGATAAAGGTGCAAACCCAGGAAAAGGAATTACATCCCCATATGCCGGAAATACTGGATTTTATCAGGGACGAAATTGGACATCAGAAACAGATGGCGGACGATATGGAAGATGACAGACGGGCAGAATGGGATACGTTAAATATGCTGTTTTATCACTGTCTGACCAAGGTATAGGACTGCAAAACATCTTGCTTTTGGTTGACCGTATAAGGTTATTTTTGTTATAATAATTGTAGTAAAAAGACAATTTGTAATTTGAAAGTTTGTTTTGGCAGAATGGAGGGCTTGCTATGGAAAAACAATTGATAGTTGCCATAAGCCGCGAGTTTGGCAGCGGCGGACACGAAATCGCAGAGAAGATTGCGCAGGAGTTAGGTATTGAATTTTATGACAGAAGCATGTTAGATGAGACTGCAAACGAGATGAATGTCAAGGTTGAGCTGATTGAAAAATACGATGAGAAGCCAAAGAGCTATATTTTGTCCAGAAGAGTGGGAAAATACACCAACTCCATGGAGGAAATTATTGCGGAAACCCAGTTTGATTTTATCAGAAAAAAGGCAGAGAAAGGGGATTCTTTTGTTATTGTGGGACGCTGTTCTGAAAGTGTGCTGCGGGATTATGATGGGCTGGTTACCATTTTTATCGGCGGCGACAGAGAGCACAAGAAAAAACGTGTTATGAAAAAGTACGACTTGAGAGAGAAAGAAGCCACAATAAAGATGGACCGGCATGATTACAGGCGAAAAACATATTATAACCGGCATTCCGACAGCAAGTGGGGAGATTCCAGACATTATGATGTATGTATTAACAGTACTCCCCTTGGGATTGACGGGACGGTGAAGGTTCTTGTGAATTATATACGGGAGCGGATCCGTGCAGATGAAACTTAGAGAGAGGGACAGAGCGAACCAATGAATGAGATGAAAATACAGCTAGAGACCATGGAGAAAGTGAAGAAATTTGAAGCCATTGCCGTAGAAATAGGGGCAGAGGTTGATTTGACCAGCGGCAGGTATGTGATTGACGCCAAATCCATTCTGGGAGTATTTAGCATGGATTTAACAAAACCATTAAAGTTAGTCGTCCATGCCCCGGATGAGGAGGCAGCGGAAATTATGGAGGCATTCCGGGAGTTTGAAGTAGATTAGACCTGACATTGCAGAGAGTGAGGGAAAAATGATTTCATTGTTGCTGGCAATAATTTATATTTCTTTTATTTCGCTGGGACTGCCGGATTCTCTGCTGGGATCGGCCTGGCCGGTGATATATCCGGAGTTTCGTGTGCCGGTTTCCTATTCTGGCATAATTTTTATGATTATATCCTTTGGCACAGTGTGCTCCAGCCTGCAAAGCGACAGGCTGACCAAGAAGTTTGGGACCGGGAAGGTGACTGCGGTCAGTGTAGCCATGACTGCAGCTGCCCTTCTGGGCTTTTCCTGCAGCCATTCCTTTTACGCACTTTGTTTGTTGGCCATACCCTACGGACTTGGTGCGGGAGCTGTAGACGCAGCACTGAACAATTATGTCGCCCTGCATTTTGCAAGCCGTCACATGAGCTGGCTGCATTGTATGTGGGGCGTTGGTGCGTCGGTTGGGCCGTATATTATGAGTGCAGCCATTTTACGGACTTCCTCATGGAATATGGGCTACCGTATCATTGGCGTCCTGCAGGTTATCCTGTCAATTACTATTTTTATCAGCCTTCCCCTTTGGAAGAAACATACGAAGGCTTCCAATGCACAGGGAGAGAAGATTGAGTCTGCAAATCCCATTCCGCTCCGGGATGTGGTGCGCTTTCGGGGGGCAAAAGAAATCATGGCTGCCTTTTTCTGTTATTGCGCCCTGGAGCAGACAGTGAGTTTGTGGGCAAGCAGTTACCTTGTTCTGGAACGGGGGATTTCGGAGACGGCGGCCACGGGTTTTGCCAGCTTGTTTTTCCTTGGAATCACATTTGGCAGGGGAGTGAACGGTTTTTTGACCATTCGTTTCAGCGATACCCAGCTAATCCATATGGGACAGACGGTTGTGGGAATGGGAATCCTTTTGATTGCTTTACCGATTGGAAATATAGCCGCCCTTGCGGGTTTTGTTGCGATTGGGGTCGGATGTGCACCCATCTATCCCTGTATCATACATTCTACACCCGCACATTTTGGCAAGGAGCATTCTCAGGCAATGGTGGGGGTGCAGATGGCAAGCGCTTATGTGGGAATCAGCATTATGCCGCCTGTTTTCGGATGGATTGCCGGCAGGGTTTCCATTGCCCTGCTGCCACTGTATCTGTTTGCCATATTGTTGTTGATGGTTGTCATGTATCAGCGCATGAATAAGCTGACGGCAAAAAAATAGTGTGGCTGTTTTCCGGCAGAGAAACAAAAATACGGGCCCTATAGAGACGCAAATATGCGGTTCAAATTGTCGGTGAATACCCGTAGCAAATCATAGTCCAGCAGGCTAAAATGGTGGTTACAGCCTACCATGAAATATCCGAATACCCGGTCGTGCATGTGCAGCGGTATATAAAGCAGCTGATTGCTGTCGTCGGCGCATTCTTCCAAAAAGGGGAAAGAAGAGGTGGCTTCAGAAACAGCAAATGGCGTATCATATTCAAATTTGCGGAAGTCAATAACCTGAACCATGCTGTCTTCCGGAAAAGGTTCTTTGTGGGAGGGCAGCAATGGATTTACATAGGAACTGTGAAGAACCACGGCAGCACAGTGACAGGAAACACGGTGAAAGAAGCTGTCCAGGTATTCACAGACTTCTGTAAGTCCCAATCCGTCGGTCAAAGAGAGCGCCATCAAGGAGCTGTGTTCATGAAATGCCCGGCTGGCTTTGAATTTGTGGAATAACCATACGACAGACTGGTTGGTTATGGCACTTTCGCATTCTTTACAACCACAGGAAGCGTTGTAAACAGTCTTAAAATCTATAGAATAGTCGATGGGGTCAGTGTACATCCCGTTTAATATATCTTTGCAGAGGTTGATGGTAAACTGAGCCGCTATTTCGGTATCCTGTTCACAGGTGGTAATGGTGGGAGCATAGAGCTTGCCCAGCTCATAACCGTCAAAACCAGTAACAATGACATCATCCGGAACTTTAAAGCCATGTGCCTGCAAAACATCGCAGGCTGCAACAGCCATTTCATCGTTGCAGCAGATAATTGCCTCCGGCAGAGGTAAATCGCTTTGGAGAAAGTTTTCTACAGCAGCTTTGGCAGGCAGTTCCCAGAAATCACCATATCCCAGACGTTCCTCCTCAAAGGGAATGTTGTGCTCCGCAAGGACTTTCTTATATACTTCAATACGTTCTTCGGAAAAGGAATTATCCTTCATGCCAGCAAGAAGATTTATAAAATAACAGTCGTGTTCTTCAATGACATGCCGGACGATTTCCTCAAAAGAATTTGTATAATCATAGGTAATATTATAACAGTTTTCTATTGGTTTATCTACAGAAATGACAGGAACTCCCGCATGGTTTGCCTTTTGAATAAGTTTTTTTACAATCCTGTCATCCTTGAATGTTTCGCTGAGAATAACCAGAGCCGTAAGTTTTTCATATTCAA
>CAZSGT010000121.1:0-6116 GCA_964606215.1 uncultured Lachnospiraceae bacterium | reverse complement strand
ATTACGGATTCCAACGATGATGATGGAATTGTCCGTGTCATTGAAACATTTATGCCAGAGGTATTAGAAGATGTTTGATATTGAAGAAGAATTAAAGAAACTCCCGGCTAAGCCGGGAGTTTATCTCATGCATGACAAAACGGATGCGATTATTTATGTGGGGAAGGCAATCAGCCTGAAAAACCGGGTCCGGCAATATTTTCAGAAGAGCCGCCATGTCACGCCGAAAATCGAGAAAATGATTAGTCAGATTGATCATTTTGAGTATATTATTACAGATTCAGAAGTGGAGGCGCTGGTGTTGGAGTGTAATCTCATTAAAGAGTACTCTCCCAGATACAACACCATGCTCAAGGATGACAAGGGATATCCCTATATCAAGGCGACTACGGGGGAAATGTATCCCCGTCTTTTGTATGCCCATAAGCGGGGAAAGGATAAGTGCAAATATTTTGGACCATATACAAGCTCCGGGGCGGCCAAGGATACGCTGGAGCTTGCGAGAAAGATTTATCAGATTCGTTCCTGCAGGCGCAGTCTGCCAAAGGATATCGGCAAGGGAAAACCCTGTCTGAACTATCATATTAACCAGTGCAAAGCTCCCTGCCAGGGGAATGTGACACCCGAGGAGTACATGGAAGCCTTTGCCAAGGCAGTGAGTCTGCTGGAGGGAAACGATGGGGAGGTGCTTGCCTACTTAAAGGAGCGCATGCTTGCCGCATCGGATGCAATGGATTTTGAGGAGGCAGCGAGATACCGGGATTTGATGAAGAGTGTGGAACATACCAGTATCCGGCAGAAAATCAACGCTTCCAGGAGGGAGGACAGGGATATTATCGCCCTTGCCAAAGCTGGAGATGAGGCGGTGGTGCAGGTATTCTTTGTCAGAGAGGGAAAGCTTCTGGGGAGGGAACATTTCCATGTCAGCGGCGTGGAACAGATGGAGGGGGAACAGGTGCAGCTGGATTTTATTAAGCAGTATTATGCCGGGACGCCCTATTTTCCCAAGGAACTGGTGGTGGAATATCCGCTGCTGGAGGAAGAATTGATTTGCCGCTGGCTGTCAGGAAAGCGGGGACAGAAAGTAACAGCGGTATGTCCGCAGAAGGGGGAGAAGCGGAGACTGGTGGAGCTTGCCCACAAAAATGCGGCTACCGTACTGATTCAGGACGGTGAAAAGATTAAGCGGGAAGAGCAGCGCACGGTGGGCGCCATTGCAGAGATTGCCAGCTGGATGAGCCTGGAGGGAGTCTCAAGGGTGGAATCCTATGATATTTCCAATATCAGCGGTTTTCAGTCGGTTGGTTCCATGGTGGTGTTTGTAGACGGAAAACCAAGAAAAAGCGATTACCGGAAATTCCGAATCAAGACGGTACAGGGCCCGGATGATTACAGCAGCATGCGGGAAGTACTGATGCGCAGATTCCAGCATGGTCTTACGGAGCGGGAGCAGATGGGGGAACAGGAGGATGCGCAGAGTTACGGAAGCTTTACCAGATTTCCAGATTTGATTATGATGGACGGTGGAAAAGGACAGGTACATGTGGCAGAAGAGGTCCTGGATGAGCTGGGGATTGTGATTCCGGTGTGCGGTATGGTAAAGGATGATAACCATCGCACCAGAGGTATATTTTTTCAGGGGGAGGAGCTGCCCATACCGTTGCAGGGAGAAGGTTTTAAGCTGATGACCAGGATTCAGGATGAGACCCATCGGTTTGCCATTGAGTTTCACCGTTCCCTGCGAAGTAAAGAACAAGTTAAATCCATACTTAACGATATACCGGGAGTAGGGGATGCCCGGAGAATCCAGTTAATGCGGCATTTTAAGTCTCTGGAGAGAATACGGGAGGCGGAGGTGGAGGAGATAGCCGCTGTCCCTTCCATGAATCAGCGCAGTGCCCAGGCAGTCTATGATTACTTTCGTGAAAACGAAAATTAATTATAGTTAAATCTTGATTTATATGATATGATTAACATAGAAAACTCGTAATGGTAATAACAGATGCTGTCATGCTTTTCAGGGCAGCGTATTGTAACAAAACGCATACATGCGTATGCAGAAATGAGGAATAATATGGAAAAGGATGTTTATCAGGTGGAGCTGACCAAGGTGATTGAAAAGATGGACTTGCGGAATTGCACACCGGATGTGTCTGTGGACAATATCTGTATTGCTACCTCGGATATTAACCGTCCGGCATTGCAGTTAGCTGGTTATTTTGATTATTTTGATTCAAACCGTATTCAGCTCATTGGTTTTGTTGAGTACACATTTATGCAGCAAAAGGGAGTGGAGTATTCCACAGGAATGATGCGCAAGATTATGGAGAGTAATGTTCCATGCATTATATTTTGCCGTGATATTGAGATTTTTCCGGAGTTTATAGAATTGGCAAAGGAATTTGGTGTTCCGATTTTCCAGTCAAGCAGTTCGACGTCTGCGTTTCTCGGAGAAGTGACTCGCTGGCTTAATGTGGAGCTGGCGCCTCGGGTTTCCATTCATGGAGTGTTGGTGGATATCTTTGGTGAAGGTGTGCTTATCATGGGTGAGAGCGGTATCGGTAAAAGTGAGGTTGCGCTGGAGCTGATGCACCGTGGACACCGTCTGGTTTCTGACGATGTGGTGGAGATTCGCAAGGTCAGCGACGAAACACTGATTGGAAGCGCACCGGATATTACCAGGCATTTTATTGAGCTGCGTGGCATTGGTATTATTGATGCAAAAGCCCTGTTTGGTGTGGAGAAGGTAAAGAATACCCAGGGAATCGATTTGGTGATTAAGCTGGAGGAGTGGGACAAGGGGCAGAGTTATGACCGCATGGGACTGGAGGAGCAGTACATTGAATTTCTTGGAAATAAGGTGGTCTGCCATGATATTCCTATCCGTTCCGGCCGGAATCTTGCCATTATCTGCGAGACCGCCGCAGTCAACCACAGACAGAAGAAGATGGGATACAATGCGGCGAGAGAGCTGTATAACCGTGTAACCAATAACCTGATGGATAAATAAAATAAGTAAAGTGCAATACAGAAAAAAGACAGGTCACTTCATTTCCTTTGGAAGTGCCTGTCTTTTTGATAATCTCTATAAAAGGGTTGCGTAAGCAACATTACTCTGTGCCCTGCGTTGGTTTGAAAAATTTTAAAAGCTTCTGCCACCGCCGCCACTGTGAGAGCGTCCGCCGGAGGAAATTCCACCTCCACCGCCGCCGCTGCCTCCACTGCTGCTTTCTGGTTTGCGCCGTTTGGTTGTGGTAGTACGGATATAGTGGTCATGCCTTGCCAGAACTCTGGAAGAGTTATGATTCATGTAGGTAAAAGCACCTACACTCATGGTGCCTCCGGAGCGGTATACCCAGGTGCCTACAATCAGTGCGCCTATAAGCAGAGCAATCAGGATATGCACATAGGATTTGAACAGTGGACTGTCAATAACCGCGTCTGCCAGAGGAGAATCTTTGGCGTCAAGATACTTGTTTGATTTATCAAGACCAATCATTACCGCGTCAAAATAGTTGCCGGAACGCATATCGCTTTGCATACTATCCAGGACTTTCCCGCAGCGGTTCTCATTTAGATAGGTCTCTGCTTTACCGTAACCCTCAATCTCATATACCCTGCCAGCCGGGTCCATGTTAATTAACAACAGGATGGCGTCGGTTACTTCCATGGCGTCCGCATAGTCTTCCATATAGGATATAAAATACTGGCCGTTTGGAAGAGAATTGCGGGTCATAATATACATATCCACCTGATGGTGGTCATAAATTAAATCGCATTTTTTGGTAAGCTCCTGTATTTCTTCGTCAGAAAAAAGGAATGCTTCATCGGTAATGACTGTCTCTGCAGCTGCATACTCCGCAGGAACTGCAAAAAGGCTGAAAGCGACAGTCAGTATTGCAATTAATCCAAAGGAAAAAGCTTGTAGTCGTTTCATCATAGTATCGTTCCCCCTAACAACATGGTAATGATTCGGAGTGCGACAAAAATACCTGCGCTGATTCCGGTAAACCAGGAAATCACCCTCGGAATACTAATTGGCGGTTTGCCCACCACTTTGCCGGTCTGTCCGTTCATGGCAAACATATAATCTTTGTCTTTGTACTTGTAATTAATCATCCATACCGGGAGCAGGACGTAGTTTGCGTCCCGCTGGAGTACATCGGTCCATTTGCGGGTAAATGTGCTGGTGGAATATCCGGTGATGGTAGACTGGATATAATCTGTGATATATTTATCTACACGTCCTTTGATACGTGGAAATAAATCCTTGTCGGTATAGTTGTACTTCTCTGCCAGAAATCCTGCCAGGTAGGGGGTGTTGAAAGTCTTTAAGTCTTTATAGTCAAAGGGTTCCAGTTTATCCATCAAATCGTCTGGCATCTTCTCGGAAGCGTCTGCGGGGATACCATTGTAATTTAAGTCTACTTTGCGATACACGTCATAATAACTGGTATCTGTGTAGATATAGTCTCCACGGGTGTAGCTGCGGACTTTGGTACAGGTAGCGTTTGCTTCGCCTCTGCCGTTTAAGTCGAACAGCCAGAATGGAACGTACATGCCGGTAATATCCTTGATGCGCTTTGGCGTAAGGAAATCTCTGGGAGTGACACGTCCTTTATGGCACCATTTGCGGAATGCCTCCTCTGCTTTGTCTCTGCTGATGGTAAATGGAATCACCTTGGTAGGCGCCAGCTCTCCCACCAGACGGTCCCCAAGTATCATGGGTGCTCCACAGAACTTACAGTGGGTGGCAGTGGTATCCTTATCAGTAATCAGAATGGCGCCACAGTTTTCGCACTCATACTGGCTGGCGCTGTCATCCTGAAATGTATCAGTGCTGGTTTTCTGCTGAAAATCTTCAAATTCTCCAAATACTTCTGTTTCTAATCCTTCTGCTGCATTTGCAGCTCCGGCGTCAGATGGACTGCCGCCTGTCATCTGTGGCTGCATCCCCTCTGCCGTTGCTTTGGCGGTGGGATTCTCCATCTCTTCAATAGGAAGTGTCAGACCGCAGGACTTGCAGCTTAACATTCCATTGTCACTGTTGAATGCCATATCTGCCGCACAGTTCGGACATTTATATTGTACTAACATAGAAATCCTCCATTCTGGTGTAAATACCTGTATAGTACTATTACAATAAGCTGGCTTGCAAAGCATGGCAGCAATCGTTTACTTTAGTGTATGCGTTTTTTTGTCGAACGTCAAGTAAAAATATAGTATTCCGGCATAAACAAAGGTATTTTGTGGAAAAATGTTCCGATTTTTCACTGCCACCGAAATCGGTTTGTCGACTTCACAAAAGGCGTTTTATCCGATATAATGATAAGCGGATTGAACAAGCTTGCACGTGAAGGCAGGGCAATGTCAGATGTGAATAAATGGGATGCCCCATAATTGGATAAAACGGAGGAATCGACAATGTGGATAGCGGAAAACTGGAAAGAATATCAGGTGTTAGATACTTCCTGTGGAGAAAAATGTGAACGGTGGGGAAAGTACGTGCTGGTGCGGCCGGACCCCCAGGTAATCTGGCAGACACCAAAGAGCATTCCGCAGTGGAACCGGATGAATGGTCACTATCACCGCAGCAGTAAGGGCGGCGGTGAGTGGGAATTTTTCAATCTGCCCGAGGAGTGGCAGATACACTACGAATCACTGACTTTTAATCTGAAACCCTTTAGCTTTAAACATACAGGGTTGTTTCCGGAGCAGGCGGTGAATTGGGACTGGATGATGGATAAAATCAAAAAGGCAGGCAGACCCATAAAGGTGCTGAATCTGTTTGCGTATACCGGGGGCGCCACGGTGGCGTGCGCCAGCGCCGGTGCGGCGGTTACCCATGTAGACGCCTCCAAAGGAATGGTGACCTGGGCAAAGGAGAATGCCGTTTCATCCGGGCTTGGGGAGGCGCCCATTCGTTATCTTGTAGATGATTGTGTGAAGTTTGTGGAGCGGGAAATCCGCCGTGGCAACAAATATGATGCCATTATTATGGACCCGCCCTCTTACGGAAGAGGACCTAAGGGGGAGATTTGGAAAATTGAGGAAAAGATTCATCCCTTTATTCAGCTGTGCACGAAAGTTTTGTCCGAAAAACCGTTGTTTTTCCT
>CAZSGT010000120.1:0-6124 GCA_964606215.1 uncultured Lachnospiraceae bacterium | reverse complement strand
ATCTTTCGGATTTCAGAAACCTTTCCCTGCAGCACAATTTTCCCCTTATCCAGAATCGCAACATCCGTACATATGCGCTCCACATCAGAAAGAATATGTGTAGAGAAAAACACCGTGGTCTGCTCCCGCACAGAAAGAAGAAGCTCCAGAATTTCCTTTCTGCCAGCAGGGTCCAGCGCCGACGTAGGTTCGTCGCAAATCAGAAGCTTTGGACGGTGAAGAAGTGCCTGGGCAATCCCCAGCCGCTGTTTCATTCCTCTGGAAAATCCTTTTATGCGATGTCTCTCATCTCCCAGTCCCACCAATTCCAGCAGTTCCCTGCTGCGGCTTTCGATCTCCGCCTTCTTCATTCCGCAGATTTCCCCGCAAAGGCGCAGATATTCCCCCGCCGTCATATATGAATAAAATTCCGGCACATCCGGCAGATAACCTACATACTGGTTGGTCTTTGTCTGTCCATATGACACAGGCTCTCCCGCCACAAAAATTTCTCCGGCATCGGGTTTCAGCATTCCCAACACCGATTTCATGGTTGTGGTCTTGCCCGCTCCATTTCTGCCGGCAAACCCAAACACACTGTGCTCTGGCACAGACAGATTCAAGCCGGCAAGTACCTCCTTATTTCCAAAACGCTTTCGGACCTCCGACAGCACAAGTACATCCACTACACTTCCTCCTTCCCCAACAGAAAATACAGAATCGGACCGATAAACTGCATTCCTACAATCACAACGACAATCCAAAGGACACGGCTCCCCCTCTTGTAATGGGTATGTGTCAGAATATGGTACAGCGAAAAGCCCAGCAGTGCAAATTCTGCAATTATAAGTGGAATCAAAAATGGTAACATTCCGGTGATGTCACTCATTGTTGTGACGTTACTCATTGTTCTTCGCCTCCTCTCCATAAGCCTCCACACAAAAACCATGGTGCCCGCAGGAAACACAGGTCAGTCTTCTGGTATTGGGGGTATGCCTTGCCCAGAACATTTCCCAAAATGTAGACCGGAATACAGTGTGACACTGGGGACAAATATAGGCAACCCTCTTATAATAGAAAAAAGATACCCATATTGACAGCGCCACAACCAGACACATTCCGATTGCAAAAGGCTGCCAGATTCCTTTCCAAAACCACAATGCCAATGTGCCGATTTCCACAATGTACATTACAATACCAACGGCAAGCATAATCATGCGCATTTTGCGAAGTTCTTTTTTATTTTTCATTATATATGCTACATCACCAATAGATTCAACGGAAAAATGCTCCATCATTTTTAGCGTTCGTTTCAATTCCTCCAGCTTGTCAAGCTGTGACTGCTTCTCCGCAATTTCTGCGGAAAGCTCTTTCTCCTGCTCCTTCAGCAAAAGGGCTATGACCTCCTGGGGATTCTTCTCCGAAAGCAGCTTGCCGATACTGTTGATGGGCAAATCCAGTTCCCGAAGAAAGCAGATGATTTTCAGACGCTTTACATCCTCCTCGGAATACAGACGCCTGCCACCTTCACTGAGTTCACTGGGCACTAAAATTCCACGGCTGTCATAATACTGGACAGTTCGCACTGATACGCCGCACTGTTTTGCAATTTCTCCAGTTGTATATTTTGACATAGCTTTTCACCTCCTTGCAGCGTATTTTACGATATTACGCTGCGTCACAAGCAATAGGTTACGTTAGGGGATTTTTATTTTTTGACAAATTCCGCTAAGAAAATCCTCCTTATCAGTATAACATAATCACTTTTTCATGCAAAAAACCCACTGGGCTGTCTGTAAACAGACCCAGCGGGCGACCTTACATTTTCCACAACAAAAATCCCATACTCCAAACTTCTATTTATTCTGATATTTCTCACTGTTAGGCAGACTCAATCGCAAAAATCTGCGCAAAATCTGTTTTCCGTTGAATGGAATCAGCGGATACACATAGCTCTTTCCCATAATGGTTTTGTTGCACGCAATGGCAAGGAGAATAAAAATCAATCCGCCGACAAAGCCATAAAGCCCAAAGAAATGTGTCACCACCAGTAAAATCAAGCGCATAAACTTCAACGCATATCCCAGCTCATAATTGGACTGGGTATAGTTTGCGATGGCAACAATGGCCATATACAGCATAACCTCCGAATTGAACCAGCCGGAGTTTACACTGTAGTCACCCAGTACAATACCTGCCACCACGCTTAAAGGCGTACTGAGCATGTTGGGCGTGCTCACTGCCGCCAGCCGCAGCCCGTCAATGGCAAACTCCAATATGAGAAACTGCAGTATGATGGGCACATTGACCTCATCCTGGATATTGATAAATTCCAGCCACTCTGGCACCCACTCCGGGTGTGCCGCCAGCAGCAAAAACAGCGGCGTCATAATCACTGCAAAAATATTAATGAGAAATCTGGACAACCGCAGGTAGGTTCCCGTAATCGGCGGAAAATAATAATCGTCTGCATCCTCAATAATATCAAATACTGACGTGGGCAAAATCATCGCCGTGGGAGAGTTGTCCACCAGCATAACGATACTGCCCTCCAGCAGACAGGCTGCCGTCGTATCCGGCCGTTCCGTAAACTTCATCTTGGGGAACGGATTATACCAGTGCTGGTTATACAAGCATTCCAAAAGGCTCTCCTGGTTCATAGTCAGAGAATCAATATCAATGCTCTGAATCTTCCGGATAATCTGCTTGACCGACTGCTCCTCTGCCCGGTCAGACATATACGCCACCACCACATCTGTTTTCGAGGCGCGTCCCACGCTGAACAGCTCCATTTTCAGATTCGTATCCCGGATACGCCTGCGTATCAAGGCGGCATTCCAAATCATCGTCTCCACAAAACCATCTTTTGAGCCACGCATTGCCTTATCCCGCTCCGGCTCGTCCACACTTCTGGCAGGATAATTTCGGATATCAAAAAACAGTATTTCCTCATATCCCTCCACGTACAGCGCCGTCATACCTGCCAGCACCAGCTGGATAAATTTTTCCTTGCTGGCAACCAGATTAATCTCCCCGTAGGGCATACATTCTCTGGAAAATGCGGGCATATCTTTTGGCAGGTCCTCCGGTTTCAACTTCATCAGGCTGTCTATGATTTTCTGCATGACCTCCCCCGCTGTAAATCCATCCACAAAATAGAAACTGGCACGGCGCCCGCCAACCATCACTTCTCTCGCCAACACATCAAAATTTGCCGGAATCCCCAATAAATTTCGGATGCGTTCATCTGTAACATCAAACTTTTTATCAATAAATTCACCCAAATTGGTTGCTCCTTTCTATTGTAATTGCAAAACCGTTTTCATTAGTATGCAAAAAAATGGGAGTGTTTATACATTTCTTTTCCATCTTGTGTTTCTGTACCAAATCTTTTATAATAACCTGGAACAAAGAGTTTCGCTTGCGAAACTCTTGCGCCGCAAATGCGTTGCATTAGCGACATTTTACATCTGCATTTGCGTGCGCATCCCTGCGGAGCATTTTTACTCTATAGGAAATTCAGAAGAATTTCCTATAGAGTAAAAACATATGTGGGAGCGAGGCATGATCTTTGCCGGCGCTTCAGAATTGGAGGACAAAATGGAAGAAACGATGCAGTCTGAGAATAAAATAGAGGAAACCACGCCATCCATGGAGGATTTTTCCGCAGATTTGGATAAATCCTTTAAACAGGTTGCCGCCGGAGACATTCTGGATGTGACAGTTATCGGTGTATCGGACACTGAGGTGACGGTAGACTTTAGCTATTACACGGAGGGAATCATTCCCCTGGAAGAATGCAGCAGTGACCCTGCTTTTTCTATAAAGAATGATATTACTGTGGGAGATGTTTTCCCCGCCATGGTTATCAATCCTGAAAACCGGGAAGGCGCAGTGGTCTTTTCAAAGAAACAGGCACAGCAGGAAGTGGTCTGGGATATCCTGCAAAAAGATTTTGAAGAACGCAAAATCTTTACTGTAAAAGTTCACTCTGCCACGAACGGAGGCGTCATTGCCTATGTCCGGGAAATGCGTGGATTTATCCCCGCTTCCCAGCTTGCCCTTTCCTATGTGGAAGCTCCCGAAGAATATGTGGGCAAGACTCTGGATGTAATTATACTGGAGTTAGACAAGGCGAAAGAAAAATGCATCCTTTCCGCCAAAACTTTATTAAAGGAAAAGGCGGCATTGGAAAAAAGCAACCGCATTGGCAGACTAACCGTGGGTGCCATTCTTCCTGGCACCATTGAGCGAATGGAAAACTACGGGGTATTCGTAAATATTGGTGAAGGACTTACCGGACTGGTTCACATCTCCCAGATTACGGACAGATTCATAAAATCACCAAAAGAGGTCGTCAAGCTGGGCGAACAGGTCAATGTGAAAATCCTTGCCATCGAAGGCGACCGCATCCGGCTGAGCATAAAAGCTGCCCAGGAAAAAACCGAAGATACACTAGATATCCCGGCAGACGACGAACCGCTGGAATACCACGATGCAGATGAGCCATCCGGCTACATGGCAAGCCTGCTGAAAGATATCCAGTTATAATCTTTACAATCTCTCTGCGTAAACGATGATACAAAGGGATTCAGAACTGTTATAGAAACTTCTTGACAACTATCCTTGTCATATGCTATGATATTTTTGACAAGGATAGTTGTCATTTTCGCGAAAGTAACATAAGAAACCAACAAAACGTGTTTCTCATGGTTGTAAAAATGGAGGTACCTCAATGCCACTTATAAATACTTTAAAAGAACACCGGGCTGGCAAGGGATTGAATCAGCAGGAACTGGGACGACTGGTAGGCGTCTCCAGACAAACCATCAGCCTGATTGAGCGGGGAGATTATTCCCCGTCGGTTAAACTTGCCATCAAGATTGCCAGAGTTTTTGACACCCCGGTGGAAAGTATCTTTGATTATGTAGAAGATTGAAGGACTTTTTTCAATTTTCAGGCTGACAACAGCGACAAGTCAGACTGGACACATGGTCTGTCCATAAAGTAAAGGAGGCTCACAAATGAGTACAAATCAAAACCAGAATCCCCAACAGGAACATAAAAAGAATGTTAGAAATTTTACAATTATGATAATCTGCAGTGGACTTGCAGGCATACTTATCGCCATCATAGCATCTGTTTCCGATAAAGAATTTATACGTGAGAAACTGCCAGATATACTTGCATCTGGTATACAGACTGCATTGCCGATTCTCATGGCAATCACCTGCGTACTGCTTCCCTGTATTGCCCTGGGACTATTCTACTCCTGCAAAAACCGATACCGGGAGAATATGCCCACCGAAGAACTGGACCGTCTGGAATATGATTTGAATGTACCATTAATTTTAAGTTCTGTTGCCATGATTCTCTCTTTTACCTGCATGGGCTGCATGATGGTTTACCTGGGGGAAACGTCTTACCTTCTCTCCCTGCTTTGTTGTATTATGTTTATATTTCATTTTGTTTTGGTATTTATAGTACAGAAAAATTCAGTTGAATTTATAAAGATATTAAAACCTGAAAAAAAAGGTGATGTTTTTGACAAAAACTTTGCAGACGTCTGGGAGGCAAGCTGTGATGAAGCCGAACAGCTTATGATATATAAAGCTTCCCACAAGGCTTACCGCACTGGCACAAAGACATGTACTGCACTGTGGATTTTCTGTTCCATGTGCCCTCTGTTTTTTGATACTGGTGTATTTCCAATTTTCGTTGTCGGTATCATCTGGCTGTCATTGAATGTGAGCTACATGCGCACTGCCCTCAAACAGGAGCGGGCAATGATTCATGCAAAATCAGACACTCCCACCCTTTAAGACCTGGGTTTGCCGGTCATGCGCCTCTTCCCGGTCATATCCTCCACCACCAGTTTATATACTGTGGTCTGGGGTATGACAGCAGTATCATAAGCAAAATCCTCCTTATGATACTGCGCCATTAAGATATCCAATGCCCTCCGTTTCTCTTCGTCGGGCACCATCTCAATGCGGCCTCTGCCAATGTCACTTTCGTACTCCATGGTACAGCTTCCCCTGGCTTCATCCATTACCAGCCTGTGGGAACAATCCATTTCAAAACTGGCACGGTTGTCCCTTTTCATCAATTCGTACTTGTATCCCTGGTTTGCTCCATGAAAATA
>CAZSGT010000119.1:0-6149 GCA_964606215.1 uncultured Lachnospiraceae bacterium | reverse complement strand
TTCGCTTGCACGAGCCTTAATATCCTTTGCAAAAATGCATCTGTACAAAGTCCGCACCAACGGCTGAATAAAATACATCTGCGTAAAGAATGCAAAAGGGAAATTAAAACATACCAGTTTTAGCCAGTTTGCAAGCAGCGTCCACATATTAAATCCTGAATAATAAGGAAAATACAAAAATGCTGCAATAAGGCTCATTGCCGGGCACATAATACCTACGGTTGCATTGATAATCGCACTTTCAAAAATCATCGGATGACTTTTCCGGGTGTCAAATTTTTTACAAGCCAGGCGGAAGGACACAGGACTTCCAACCACATTTTCTAAAACATAAGCAAAACAAAATTCCACCAGCACCACCGCCCAGATTGGACACATTTTTCCAAACATGTATACCCCGCCCTGGCTGCGGATGGCAGCCAGAACACTGCTTTCCCCGGTGATTTCCATTAAGGTCTGTCCGTTGACTACATAAAGACTGTAAAACACATAGGCATGAACAGTGATTAAAACGGTTAAGAATGCAAATACCATTCTTTGAAATTGATTTCTTGGCATAACTTTTCTCCTTTTCTTTGCACAAAAAAACACAGGCATGGTATGCATAATCACCCGATTAATGTCAAACATATGTACCGTAATCAGATTTACATGCAAAGCATTACTTGTGTCGTTTATGTGCCGTTATAAAATTTTCAAATAGTAGTCTAGCATAATCTATTTGAAATTTCAAAAGGCAAATTTCACAAAAAAATAAAACTTTGTATATTATTTTGCACAGTGGCAAGACTAGTAATAGCGAAAAAATATCCGGATTGGATACAAACAGCAAATAATATATACGAGGTGATTCACTTGCAAAATAATTTCTCAAATCCCAAACGCAAGACCGGCTTTTACATTGCAGTCGGCAGTCTGGTAGCATGCGTTGCGCTGGTTGGAGTACTCTATACCAACGCACTAAATAAACGGACGCAGGAAAAAAATGCTGACTTGGCTAGAAACCAGCAAAAGACCTTATCACTGGAAAATGCTACCCCCGAACCGGCTCCTTCCGAACTGGATGCAAAAACTGCGCAGGGAGACGGCGGTAAGACCAAAAGCAGCGAAAGCCTTGCAAAGGCCGATACCGAAAAAAGTACAAAAACCAAACAGCAAACCGGGGATTCTTCCGATTCGGCAAGTAGTGACAACACTGCAGACAGTGAAGCAACAGAGGATACGGCACAGGCTGAAGAACCAGCAGAGCCTGCTATGGCAAACGGAAATGCTTCCTCTTCCTTTAAGGAAGAAAACGGTTTACTCTGGCCGGTAGAGGGGGACGTTATCATGAACTACAGTATGAACAACAGCATTTATTTTGCGACACTTGCACAATATAAATGCAATCCTGCCATTGTGATTTCCTGTGAGGAGAATACTCCGGTGAAAGCGGCGGCAGACTGTATGGTAACCAGCATTGAGGAAGGCGGAGAGACAGGACTTACGGTCTGCACTTCCGTCGGCGATTCCTATACTGTGAAATACGGTCAGTTAAAAGATGTATCCGTCACTGTAGGCGACCGTCTGCAGGAGGGCGATACCCTGGGCAAAATTGCAAAGCCCAGTAAATATTATTCTGTGGAGGGCACCAATTTATATTTCCAGGTACTGGAAAACAATAATTCCATTGACCCTCTGCTTCTCCTTCGATAATATGTATCAAAACCCCGGAATTTGTCTGCCAGACGCCGGGGTTTTAAACTGAGATTAGGGTGTCAAAAGCCCCTTCGGGGCTAAACCGACACAACTATGTGTGTTTGCAAGTATGCTTGCAAGACCACATATTAAAGTCCTTTCACAAACTCTGCAATCTCTATCTCTGAGGGCAGACGCAAATCTCCCCGGGGACTGACACTGACCGTACCAACTTTTACACCATCCGGCATACAATTCCTCTTAAACTGCTGCCGGAAAAAACGAGTGTAAAATACTTTTAACCAACGTCTGACTTCCTCCCTGCCAAAATGGTAGGTTTCATCCACCTGAATGGCTGCCATACAAAGTTTTTCTATCTGCTCCGGCGACATGCCATACCGCAGGGTATAATACATAAAGAAATCATGGAGAATATACGACCCCACTGTGTCTTCGGTTTTTTGTGCAATGGTTCCGTCCGGGTTGGGCGGCAAAAGCTCCGGACTTACAGGTGTATCAATAATATCTTCAATCACCGTCTTCATTCCCGCAAACCCATTGGAATCCATATCATGTCCCACTTCATCTACCAGCGTGCGGACCAGCGTTTTCGGAATACTGGTATTGACACCGTACATACTCATGTGGTCACCATTGTAGGTACACCATCCCAGTGCCAACTCCGACAAATCCCCTGTACCCACAACAAAACCGTTTTCCTTGTTTGCCACATCCATAAGAATCTGGGTGCGCTCCCTTGCCTGACAATTTTCATAGGTGATGTCCTGCACAGTTTCATCGTGGCCAATATCTTTAAAATGCTGTCTCACCGAATTTGCAATGGAAATTTCTCTCACATCACAACCCAGCAGCTCCATCAGCTTTACTGCATTTCCCTTGGTGCGGCTGGTGGTACCGAACCCCGGCATGGTAATACCAATCACCATTTCCGAGGGCAGCCCCAGATTTTTCACTGCCTGGGCAGACACCAGAAGCGCCAGGGTGGAATCCAATCCGCCGGACACTCCCACCACAATATGTTTACATCCTGTGGTTTCGATTCTTCGCATCAATCCCGCCACCTGCATATTAAAAATAGACTGGCAGCGCTCTAATACATTTTTCTTTGGCACAAAAGGCGTTATGGAAATCTTCGCCAAAATCTCTGTTTTTTCTACCGGCTCTTTCTTGCAGACGACACAGATGTATTCCCTGTTTCCAAAATTTCCTCTGCAGTCTGCAAAGGATTTATTTGCCAGACGGTCATGGCGGAGCTTTGTCAGGTTAATATCACAAAGAATGTCTTTTTCTTCAAAGGGTTTTGTCTCCGCTAACAGCCTGCCCTTTTCGTACACCAGCTTATGACCGCTGAAAACCACATCCGACGTGGACTCCTGCCGTCCTGCTGAGGCGTACACATAGGCGCAAATACTGCTGGCAGATGCCTCTGCAAACAGGGTGCGGCGGTAAGCTTCTTTTCCGATTACCTCATTAGATGCGGAAAGATTCAGGATTACCTCCGCACCGTTTACCGCCATCATGCGCCCGGGAGATACAGGCGCCCAGGCATCTTCACAAATTTCCACACCAATTTTCACTTCAATCTGTGGAAGCCACAGAAGAATATTATTTCCAAAGGGAACTTCTGGGAATTTTTCAGAAAAACATATTTTTTTCTGATTTATCTGCCCTGCGCTAAACCAGCGTTTTTCATAAAATTCACCATAATTTGGAAGATATGTTTTGGGAATGATAGCAACAATCCTGCCGTCATGCAGGCACACACCACAGTTAAAAAGTTCACTGTCCACTTCCACCGGTGCACCCACCACCAGCAGAGTCCCTTTTGCACCATACTTTCCTGTAAGCTCTGCAAGTGTTTCAATTCCCTCTCTGCTGGTTTCAAGAAGCCTGCGGTTTGTAAATAAATCTGCACAGGTGTACCCTGTAAGGGACAGCTCCGGCGTCACCAAAACATCTGCCTGCGTACTATATTTTTTATATGCTTTCGTAATCTCCTCCAGATTCCCCCCCACATTTCCTATGTGTATATCGGGAGAAACCGCTGCTACCCTGATAAAATCTTCCGTCCTTTTACTCATGCTGCGAGCCTCCTTCTTACACAACCGCAATCTGGCACATTTTCATTGCCTCCAAAGCATTGTTATGACTTTCCGGCGTAACTCCCGCACAACAGTCCGCCACAACCTCCACAAGCACTTCCGGCAAATTTGCTTTCACGATCATGGCATTGGAAATCACACAGATATCCGTACAAAGTCCTACCAATGTCACTTTGTCCACATCCGTTTTTTCACGCAGATATTCTCCCAGTTCCACACTGCCAAATGTGGGTTTGTCAAACACTTTCATTTCCGGTTTTCGAACCGCCTCCAGCTTTTCATGGAGCTGCCAACCGACAGTATCCTTGATGCAATGGGGTACTGGCAGATTTTTGCCCTCCTGTGTCTCCATGTAATTATCCAGATGAGTATCCCTGGTAAATATGACTTCGCCAGAAAACTGTTTTACCGTTTCTGCCACCTTATCCACAATGTTTTTTGCCTCATTGGTTCCCAACGCCCCGTCAATAAAATCATTTTGCATATCGACTACTATCAAAATCTCATTCATATTTGTGCTCATGTCGAATGTCCCTCTCCTGTTTTTTGTGTACTCAATTTTCGTACTATTATTTTATACAATACACAGCATTATATCAAGAATTATGCGCACAAAACTTAATTACATTTAATGCCCGCCTCTTCTGCAGCCTTTCTTATTTCTTCATCATAGGGTCCCACCGAAATTTCCTTCAGATTTTCTATCTTTTTTATAAATGAAGTATCATCAACATTCGTATACCAACAATCTATATAATTCACATCCTTAAAATTCACCAGGGCACTGGTTCTGATATTTGAATAATGTGAATCCGACCCACGTGAATCCGTACATACCATCAAAGAATTGAACCCCTCCGCATTTTCATCTATGTACTCTATGTTATTATAAAAGCAAAAAACATTTAATAATCCACTGGAATTCGTATATTCACTATTTATGAAATGCAATTCCAGTCCTTTCATTTCCTGTTGGTATCGACTATCATCTTCAGGTCTAATGGAATTGATATAACAAAATTGCTCTTGATTCTGCATGACGTATTCAAAAATTTTTTTCTGCAGATTATCTACTTTAGAAAAAACATCTGCTCTCAAATACACATCATCGGTTGACTCTATCTCTATCACAGAAATCTTTTCATCTTCTGAACAATTCATTACGACAGAGAAATCTGTACCATATTGTTTTGCCACAATCTGCTGCAGCTCTGTCAGATAAGGATTTCTATCATAGTACTGATGGAGTTTTATTGTGCCAATGAAACCAATTAATACAATCAACAAAAAACAAACTCCCAAAACTACAATTCTTATGATTTTTCTTTTCACGTTGTGTATTGGCTGTTTCATCACAGATGCCTCCACTCCTTGTTTTCAAGCTTTATATGGGAAAAAGCAGAAGTTAATCATCCAGACTAACTTCTACTCTCCTCTTACCCGCTTTTTCATTGTATATATTATCTTATCTATAAATTTAAATCTGCCTGGTCTCCCGGCCGCTCAAATCCCTGATATCTATCCTCTGTTTCTCTGCGCTCTGGCTGACCTTCCGGCATGTATCCAAAACTATCTGGCATTTGACTTTCCGGCTGACCTCCCAGTGTATTTCCCAGCGAGTTTGCCATCCGATTTTCTGGCTGACTTCCCGGCGCATTTGGCATCCGGCTCTCCGGCTGGCTTCCCGGTGAATCCCACATCTGGTTCTCTAATCTGCCTTCCAGTGAAGATTCCCGCGGTTGCTGCATCTGGTTTTGTCCCTGAAATCCTGTGGAATTTGGTGTGTGGACATCTCTCGTCAAAGTATCCCGATACCCGAATGTATCTCCATATGGTGACATTCCCTGGTTAAATGGTGGCTGGGGAGGCATACCGTTTCCAGGCATATTCATCTGCCCGTTTCCGGGCATGACATTTCCAGGCATCCCTCTTCCCGGCTCTATCATACCCGTGCCCGGATGATATACCGGCCGGGCCATTGGTTGTTGCTGAAACGGCGTTACATACTGGGGTTTCGGATGCTCGTAAACCACCCGGGTGTCCGCCAGAATATCGTGAAATCCCCGCTTGTCCTTATCGACACCAACCATTAGATATCCTGCATCAACAATAATTCCGGCAAGAAATCTTCCTATCGTCTCTCGAAAAGCTACCTCAAAAAAAGTCAGCTTTCTGTCCTCACAGGAAACTACTTTAATGTGCATCACACGTTTTCCCACGGTGGACCCGGAATTGTATGTCATCAAAATAAAGTATGCGCAGCTTGCCAGATACAATACAATATCAATCACAGAATACTGGAAAATCAAATCCTTTTCCAGCAAATTGATATTCTATCATTACATCAGT
>CAZSGT010000118.1:0-6160 GCA_964606215.1 uncultured Lachnospiraceae bacterium | reverse complement strand
AAATTAATGACATTTGGAGGCACATTATACTTTTTCATGATTTTTATGTAGGAGGATGCCAGGTTTTCGTACCCACATTGGATGACAGATAAATTTACTTCAATGTATTCTATCCCATACTGCATGGGATTTTTTTCCTGTATCAGCTGACATACCTTTTCAAAAACGATTTCCCCCAGCCGCATAATAAGTCCGGTGCGCTCTGCCACTTCAATGAAATTACCCGGCATAATGATATTACCTTCTTCATCCCGGATGCGTACCAGTGCTTCCGCAGATACAAATGAGTTTTTGTGGGTGGAATAAATGGGCTGATAAAATACCTCCACCCGGTCCTCCCGTATGGCATCAATGAGCAGCCGCTTCACATTTTGTTCCCGGTATAGATTTTCTGCAATCGTTTCATCAATTAAAACGTAATCCTGTTCCAGCTGGCTTGCATATTGAAAAAGGAGAAGGTATCCTTTTGCCTCGGAGACAATCCGGGGTTTTGGTACATAATACCAGTGGGGTGTAATCTGCTGGATTTCCGATTTCCCCCAAGGTTGTTCAAAACGGGTCTCCATGGTTTCATAAGCAGCAACCATCTGTTTCATGTCCGAAAATACAAAGGCAAAAGTATCTTCTTCACATCGGAAAATAGTTGCGTCCGGAATGGAGGAGATATAGCGGATAAATTCCATATATACGTCGTTCTCTATGCTGCCGGAAATAGCGTCACCTGTTCCGGCAGCATAGGACATGCCCAGAAGAAAATAATCATTTTTTTGATTTAGGAGTTGTTTCATGTAAAGAAGAAATGCTGTCTGGTTAAACAGTCCCGTTTCCCTGTCCACATTGGCTTCTGGATTTTCCAGCCGCAGGTAGATGATCATGACTCCCAGTGCACCTGCAAATCCCACAAGAAGAAGGGCGTTATTGAGGAATTGGATCAGCGCCGCCAGCATCCACACTTCCATCCAAACCCGCATTGCCCTGCGCCGGTAAGGATTAATTTTATTTTTGTGCTTGAGAAGGAGTGTGGACAGAAATGCCATTACAGAAGCGGCAAAAATGTAAGTCAGAATCACCGCAGGTCCATAGGTATAGGTATCGTTTGCTTTTTCGGCATGAATATACAGTGGCAGGGAAAATACTGCCACCATAAATAAAGCGCCGCACAAGCACAATCGTTTTTTATATTTACAAAATAAATCGATTTTTTCATAGATGTCCGAGTAAACATATATCACGCAAAAAATTGCCACCCATACCAGTGAGGAGACATATGCCTTGCAGCCGAATTTTACAAGCAAATCCGGAAGAGTGTGTCTATATGTAAGCAGTACCATAGAAAGTATGTCCAACAACAGACTAAAAAAGGTGGTAATCCAGATGCCCATGAAGGCACGACCTGTTTGTAATTTCACTTTTTTCTGGCTGTTATAAAAATATATAATAACAAATAGTAGAAAAATTCCGCAGCATTGTGTCAGAATGTTCACAGGCGCACCTCCGTCATCTAAATCATCCGCCCATCTTTTCCGTTCAGAATGTCAACCGCAGTGTATAAACAACCTCTGTCTTAATAGGCTTTGCCCCAGTAAACCATGGTTTTTGCAGGTTTGCCACAGCAAACACAGGTATCGGAAATCCTTGTCTGTTCAAATGGCATACAGCGGGAAGTAGCAGTGGTGTCCTCTTTTATCTTCAACTCGCAGGCTTCCTCGCCGCACCACATTGCTTTCACAAAACCAGGTTTATTCTGGATAATATCTTTAAAGGTATCGTAGTCTGCAGCCTCGTAAGTATGTGCGTCACGGTGGGTTCTTGCCCGTTCCAGCAAATCTGACTGCATGGAGGTAAGAATCTCTTCCAGTTTATCGGCAACCTCATCCAGAGAGACAAAAGTCTTTTCCCTGGTGTCCCGGCGGACAATAACGCACTGGTTTTTCTCGATATCTTTCGGTCCAAGTTCAATACGCACAGGAATGCCACGCATTTCCTGCTCGCTGAATTTCCAGCCAGGCATTTTGTCGCTGTCGTCTACTTTTACACGGAATGTATCCGCAAGTGTGCTGCGGAGTTCTTCTGCCTTCTCCAGCACGCCCTCTTTTTTCTGGTTAATCGGGATAATCATTACCTGTGTAGGAGCAATACGGGGTGGAAGCACCAGTCCGGAATCGTCTCCATGGACCATGATGATAGCGCCGATAATACGAGTGGACATGCCCCAGGAGGTCTGGTGTACATACTCCAGCTTGTTTTCCTTGCTGGTGTACTGGATGCCAAAGGCTTTTGCAAATCCGTCGCCAAAGTTGTGGCTGGTGCCAGACTGCAATGCCTTGCCGTCATGCATCAGTGCTTCGATAGTATATGTAGAATGAGCGCCGGCAAACTTTTCCTTATCCGTTTTCTTTCCCTTAATCATAGGAATTGCCAGAATCTCCTCGCAGAAATCTGCGTAGACATTTAGCATCTGGATGGTGCGCTCCTCCGCCTCTTCAGCAGTGGCGTGTGCAGTGTGTCCCTCCTGCCATAGAAACTCCATAGAGCGGAGGAAAGGACGGGTGGTCTTTTCCCAACGCACAACGGAACACCACTGGTTGTATAATTTCGGTAAGTCGCGATGGGACTCCACGATATTTGCATATAAATCACAAAATAAAGTCTCGGATGTGGGACGGACGCAGAGACGCTCCTGGAGCTCGTTATTACCTCCGTGGGTAACCCATGCTACTTCCGGCGCAAACCCCTCTACATGGTCCTTTTCCTTTTGCAGGAGGCTTTCGGGAATAAACATTGGCATATATACATTCTCCACGCCAGTAGCCTTAAAACGGGCGTCCAGCTCCTTTTGGATATTTTCCCAGATTGCGTATCCCAGGGGGCGCAGAATCATGCATCCACGTACGCTGGAATAATCGATGAGCTCTGCTTTTTTCACAACATCTGTATACCACTGGGCGAAATCTTCCTGCATGGAAGTAATTTCTTCAACTAATTTTTTTTCCTTCGCCATAATCTTAGCCTCCTAATTGTGTCTGATAACGTTGCGGCACAAAAATGCCTATCACCTATAATACTTTAGTTTTCAGCCTTTGTCAATGTTGACAGACTTTGTGCAACGCCCTTGAGCACAATAAAATAGATGGGCCCCAGGATAAAACCAAACAATCCAAAAAGATGGAGTCCCACATATATGGACAACAGCATCAGAAAAGGAGGAAAACCAACTTCTTTTCCCATCAGCCGGGGTTCCAGAAATTCCCGGATACACAGGCATAAAATGTATAAAAGGATGAGAATTACAGCAGCATAATACTGTCCGGTGACAACAGCGTAAATCGCATAGGGAATAAGAAAAAGACCACTTCCAATAGCTGGCAGGGCATCTAAAATTGCAATGACGATACCGAACACAATGCTGTAAGGACAATCAATGGTATAAAAGCCCACAGACAAAATCACAGCGATTAGTGTAATAATGATGCACTGGGATTTCAAATAGGCAAATCCTGCAATGCGGATATCCAATAGAATCGGAGAGATTTTGCGATACAGGCGGCTCTCGTGCAAATGCTTCTTCAAAGTATCCATATCCCGAATCAACTGAAAGCTGGCGATAAGCCCAATTAACGCCCCAAACATATAGGAAAAGGAGGAGAACAGCAAGGTACAGGTCCGGCTGGTAATTGTGGAGATGGAGTCGGTAAGGCTGTTGGTGAGGATGGACTTACATTTTCCGTCAGATAGACACAAGCATCTGTCTACATAGCTGCAGGCATTTCCAAAATATGTTTTATAACTGGTGGTAAGGCCGGATATCTGCCCACATAGCTTGTAAAGGATTAAGCTGCCCAAAGCAAAAAAAGCCAAATAAATCAATCCCATAGTTATCATGCATATATAATGTGATTTGATGGGAAAATGGTTTGCCAATTTCTGGCAGGACGGCAACAAAAATCCCACAAAGCACCAGGCAAAAATAAAGGGGAAAAGTATGGGAATAAGATAGGCAAATATTGCATAGGTAAATATGGCGGCGGCAGTGAATCCTATATAAAAGCGCAGGGTCGGCGTCCAGATTTTTTCCATTTGAATCCCTCATTTCTGCATAGTATATATGCGTTTCTTAGTTTACGCAAAGGCAATTTGAAAAGCTTTCAAAGCATGTATGTTGTATTCTCATAAGCATGTTTGTTGTATTCTCATATTTATTGTGTTACCTGGTGGGAAAATCATGTTGCAAAATTATTTTCAATATTGGATAATCTTATGGTTTTCTTGCGGCACAGGCGGCAATATGATATAGTAAACATAGTGATTTGACCGTTTGTCAGTAAGCAGAAAAGGGGAAATGTAAATCGTGGAAAATAAAAAAAATTATTATGAAAATGACAGCCGGGATATGAGGAATTTCAATCCCCGCTTTAATGATTTGTATCAGGATTATTCCGATAGCCAGCATGACAATCATACATTTAATTTAAACGGAATCATTTATGTACATAATCACAACGGAGGCGAACCGATTCCTGTGGGGAAGGTGAAATCGCAGGCCGCCAGCCGGTCCACGGCGAAGCCCAACCACAGTCCGTCCCAGCGTGAGCGGAACCGGATGGATTTGGCGGGAGCAAACCGGTCCGCAGCCAGTACTGCCACAGCACAGCGTGGAAATACTGCCAGGTCAGTACGTCCGAAAGCAAAGCCGCCAGTCTCAGGTTATACCGGGACAGGCAGAGGACAGGGAGTACGGAATGGATGGAATCAAAACAAAGGAAAGTCATCAACCAGGGCGACACGTGGTTTTATTGTGGGGTTTGTTGTGCTGTTTATATTTGCCATGATTGTGCCAATGGTGGTGGCGCTGACGGACTTTGATAAAGATAATGATTTCTTTGAAGAAGACGGGGATGCATATGAAGACGTATATGAAGACCCGGAAATTCTGGAGCGGGAAAGCCAGCCCCTGGCAGAACCCATTACAGAGGAGGGCGTGGTGTATATTATGGGTGAATATATCCAGATAGGCGCCACTGCAGATACTTTGTGGGAATCCTATGATACACCAAGGTATGAACCACAAGAACCCGTGCAGCCGGGAGAAAATTATTATGTAACGCTGGATTTGGGAGAGAAATATGGAGTGGCAGCCATTATTCTTAAAAATATCAGTGGTGAAGCAACTCAGGATGTTAATAAATTTATCATTACCGATGTCAGTGCAAACTATTATACAGAGTGGGGAGAGGATTTCGATTCCACCCGGACGGAGACGGATTGCGAGATTATAGGGGGTATTACCATTGGCATGGATTATACGGAGGCATTGTGGGCATTGTCAGAGGTTTGTGATAATCCGGATATGCTGAATGCTTCGGAAGGAAACCGGGGGCATCTGGTTGGGTATTCCGAAAAATATTACTACAGCATTACCATTGTGGATGAAGAGGTTAGTACAATTTCCGTTACCCTGAAGGATACGGAGTCAGAACAATAGGGAGGCCGGATACAGGTGATTTCGGTGACAGACGGTCAGGGATACTGCGGGGCACAGGCCAATATGGATGCTTGCAGAATGAACTCTGTCACAGTATAATATAAATATCAACTTTGTGACAAGGTAATGCGAAGGTGGATATCTGTTTTGAGGTAGGAAATTGCCCGTAACATAGTGGAGTAAAGGCGTATGCCGCTGGGCGTATGGTTTGTTTTGTGCAGATTGAAACGGAATGGAGGTTATGTGGAAATGTATAAGAGTAAACGATTTGCGTATGAGTATGAGGAGTATGAGGACGGAGATAAGGGGCCAAATACCCTTGTTGAGGACATCATGAAGGATGAAGAGTTTGACAGTCTGGAGGAAATTGTCATCGGATGCTGGGGAGAGGCATGGGAGGACAGCCCACAGCCATTGATTGACGGCATTGTAGCCAATGCAGGTTCCTTTGCCCATATCAAAAGCCTGTTTATCGGCGATATGGATTTTGAGGACTGTGAGGTTTCCTGGATTATCCAGGGTGACTATTCCAAGCTGTGGGATGCCATGCCCCAGTTAGAGAGCATTACCATCAAGGGAAGCACGGACTTGACCCTGGGACTGAAATCACATAACAAGCTGCAGTCTTTGGAGATTATCTGCGGTGGTCTGCCGAAGGAGATTATTAAAGAAGTGCAG
>CAZSGT010000117.1:0-6163 GCA_964606215.1 uncultured Lachnospiraceae bacterium | reverse complement strand
GGTTGCCATCCGCAGCACATCCGCGCCATCCATGGCGGCAGCATCCTCACGGGCAAGCTTTTGCAGCCCAGTCACCAGAAACATTTCCCGGAACATATCCAGACAGTTGTTGGATGCTGGACCGTCAGTTCCAATGGAAAGAGAAATTCCCATGTCCTGCATGGTTACAATGGGCGCAATGCCACTGGCAAGCTTGGCGTTGGACGCCGGGTTTGTCACTACATGAATCCCCTTGTCCCTGCAAATGGCAAGGTCCTGCTCCGTCATATGTACGCAGTGGAAACCGCCGCCGCCATATGCAAACATTCCCAGGCTGTCCAGATAGGTGGTAGGCGTCATGCCATAACGCTCTACGCAGCCTGCCACCTCATTTTTCGTCTCTGAATTATGGCAGTAAACCGGCTTTTTATATTTCTGTCCCAGGGATGCCATACCATTTAAAATCTCCGGTTTGGTGGTATATTCCGCATGAAATCCCAGCTGATAGCTGATGCGGTCATGCAAATCATTAAAGTGGAGATATTCCTGCTCCATCTCCTCCACCGTCCCCCCAAAGTCGTTGATGCTTCCGCAGAGCACTGTACGAAAGCCCGTGTCAATCGATGCCTGGGCATTGGAGGGATTCTGCATATACATATCAAAGTTGGCAGTCATTCCACTGCTTAGGTACTCCATCAACGCCAGTCTGGAAAGCTCATAGACATACTCCCCGGTCAGCTTTGCCTCCATGGGAAATACCCGGTTGTAAAGCCACTCCTGCAATGGCAGGTCATCGGCATAAGAGCGTAGAAAGGTCATTGCCGAATGGGTGTGGGCATTTTTAAATCCCGGCATCAGTATATTACCTTTACAATCAATCTCACGCTCCCAGGTTCCCTCTGGCTTTTCCTCTGCTCCCATATAGGAAATCCGGTTTCCCTCCACATGAAGCTCTCCTTTATAAATCTCCTCTCCCTCTACCATCGATAAAATTCTTGCATTGTAAAAACGTATATTCATCTTAACCTCATTTCTTTCACTCTTACACCAGCTTAGCCAGCCGCACAATAGATGCTGTCACCAGTTTCTTAAACAACGGCGCAACCCGGTCCGCCGTCTCCTGCACTTCCTTGTGGGAAAGGGGCTCTTTGGTAATACCGCATGCCATGTTGGAAATACAGGAAATTCCACAGATGGAAAGCCCCATATGGTTCGCCGCAATTGCCTCACATGCCGTACTCATTCCCACGGCATCCGCCCCCAGAATCTTACACATCTGCACTTCGTGAGGGGACTCATAATTTGGTCCGGTCAACTGGATATACACGCCCTCCTGCAGGGGAATTTCCAGTTCCTTTGCCACTTCCCGAATCTCGGCACGCAGGTTTCTGTCATAAATATTACTCATATCTGGAAAACGCACGCCCAGTGCGTCGATGTTCTCACCAATCAGCGGAGAAGGCACAAAATTTGCAATCTGGTCCTCAATCAACATGAAATCCCCACAGTGAAACTCCTTGTTGATGCCGCCTGCCGCATTGGTCAGAAACAGAAGCTTTGCCCCCATAAGACCCATGAGGCGGATGGGCAGGACCACATCCGTAATGTCATATCCCTCATAATAATGCACACGTCCCTGCATACATACCACAGGAACATCCTCCACATAACCGAAGATAAACCGTCCCGCATGTCCTGGCACCGTAGACACCGGAAATCCTTCTATATCCTTGTAATCTATGGTCTTTTCCACTTTCATGCCCTCTGCATAATCTCCCAGTCCCGAGCCAAGTACCAGCGCCACCTTGGGTGTAAAGGGCAGCTCCTCCTTTACGCAGGCAAAACATTTTTGCAGTTTGTCGTACACTTTGTTCATATCTCTCACTCATCCTTTCTACAATATACTTTATCCTAAGATGCGTACCCTTGTGGGTAAACCCGGAAAGGGTTCCCGCATCGGACGTTACATCTGAAATAAATCCATCAGCGACATCTGGTTGGACTCAGGCAAATCCCCTAACAACCCCAAATCTCCCATCAAATCCACCACCGTTCCCGTGGCCTTGGTGCGCCGCTTGAAATCGTCCCTTGACAAATACGTGCCTTTTGATGCGGCGTCCTCCATCATCTCCGCGGCGTGGTCGCCCATGCCGTCAATGGAAATAAACGATGGCATCAACTTTCCATCAATAATCTGGAAACGGTTTGCCTTTGCCCGGTAAATGTCAATGGGCATAAAGGTAAAACCTCTGGCATACATTTCCTGCACAATGCGCATATCCTTCATCACATCCTGCTCCTTTTTTGTTAAGGAATCCGAACGTTTTTTATAGTCCGCAATATAGTATTCCAGCCGCTCCCTGCCAAGGCACATCAGCTCATAGTTAAATGCGGATGCACGGATGCTGAAATATGCCGCATAGTAGGCAAGGGGATAATACACCTTAAAATACGCAATCCGGAATGCCATCATGACGTAGGCAACGGCATGGGCTTTCGGGAACATGTATTTGATGCGCTTACAGGACTCAATATACCAGTCCTCCACCCCCTGGGCTTTCATATCTTCCTCCATATCCGGCGTCAGCCCTTTTCCCTTTCGGACGCTCTCCATAATCTTAAAGGAACGCTCATTC
Organism: uncultured Lachnospiraceae bacterium; assembly: GCA_964606215.1. Classification (GTDB taxonomy): domain Bacteria; phylum Bacillota; class Clostridia; order Lachnospirales; family Lachnospiraceae; genus CAZSGT01. Next base: position 3,548 of record CAZSGT010000117.1, on the reverse strand, counting down.
TCCACCCCTTTGTGAATCAGGAACGTCATAATATCATCACGGGTACAAATTGCTGTAGACAGGGTACAATCCCCGTTAGCAATAAAATACTGGGCGTTGTTGAGCCATACATCCGTACCGTGGGACAGCCCGGAAATACGGACCAAATCTGAAAAGTTTTTCGGCTTGGTATCCACAAGCATCTGCATGACAAAGTCCGTGCCAAACTCGGGAATGCCAAGACTTCCCAATTTACATCCACCGATATCCTCCGGCGTGATGCCAAGGGCGCTGGTATCTGCAAATAAAGACAATACCTTTTCATCATCTAAGGGAATCTTCAGGGCGTCCACCCCGGTCAAATCCTCCAGCATACGAATCATGGTAGGATCATCGTGTCCCAGTATATCCAGCTTTAAGAGGTTGGCGTCAATGGAGTGATAATCAAAATGTGTGGTAATAATGGGGCTGTTGATGTCGTTTGCCGGGTGCTGCACCGGCGTAAACTCGTACATGGTGTGTCCGTAGGGCAGCACCACGATGCCTCCCGGATGCTGGCCGGTAGTTCTGCGCACTCCCACGCATCCGCCTGCAATTCGCTCAATCTCTGCACTGCGCTTGTGCATTTCGTGTTCCTCACAGTAGTGCTTCACATATCCGTAGGCAGTCTTTTCTGCCAGGGTGCCGATGGTCCCGGCACGGAAGGTCTGTCCCGCCCCAAAGATGACCTCTGTGTAATCATGGGCATTGCTCTGGTATTCCCCGGAAAAATTCAAGTCGATATCCGGCTCTTTATTTCCCTTAAATCCAAGGAAGGTCTCAAAAGGTATATCATGTCCTTCCTTGACCAGATCCGCACCGCACCGGGGGCATTTCTTATCTGGCATATCACAGCCCGAACTTCCCGAAAAGGCCCGGACCTCTTCGGAATCAAAATCATAATAATGACACTCCTTACAGTAATAATGTGCCGACAGCGGATTTACCTCCGTAATTCCGGACATGGTTGCCGCAAAGGAGGAGCCGACGGAACCTCTGGAACCCACCAGATATCCATCCTCATTGGACTTCCACACTAATTTCTGGGCGATAATATACATCACCGCATATCCGTTGCCGATAATGGAATTTAATTCCCTCTCCAGCCGCTCCGACACAATATCCGGCAAGTCATCCCCATAAATTTCATGTGCCTTATTATAGCAGATTCTTCGCAAGTCTTCCTCGGAATTTTCAATCACCGGAGGACATTTTTCAGAACTGACCGGGGAAATCTTTTCAATCATGTCCGCAATGAGATTGGTGTTGGTAATAACAATTTCCTCCGCTTTTTCCCGTCCCAGATAAGAAAATTCCGCCAGCATCTCCTCCGTGGTGCGCAGATACAGGGGCGGCTGGTTGTCAGCATCCGCAAACCCCTTCCCCGCCATGATAATGCGCCGGTAAATTTCATCCTCCGGATTCAGGAAATGGACGTCACAGGTAGCCACCACCGGTTTTTGATACGCCTCCCCCAAATCCACAATCTTCTTGTTAATCTCTATCAAATCCAGTTCACTCTGAATATCTTCAAACCTGTCCTCCCGAACCATAAACGCATTATTTCCAAGGGGCTGGATTTCCAGATAATCATAAAAATTTACCAGCCTCGCAATCTCTTCATCCGACTGTCCCCGCAAAATCGCCTGATACAATTCTCCCGCCTCACATGCCGAACCGATTATCAAGCCCTCCCGGTATTCCTCAAACAAACTCTTTGGCAGTTTTGGTCTACGGTTGTAGTACGTCAGATGGGACTCGGACACCAGACGGTACAAATGCTGCCTTCCCGTCTCATTTTTCGCCAGGATTATGGCATGGTAGGACGGCATCTTGCGCACCACCTCTGCCTCCGGTCTTCCCATCTCGTTGAGGTCGTCAATCTTGTCAATTCCCTTTTGCTCCAACATCTGGATAAACTTTATAAAAATCTCTGCGGTCGCCCCCGCATCGTCCACGGCACGGTGATGGTTCTCCAGAGAAACATTCAATGCCTTTGCCACGGTATGCAGCTTAAAATTGGACAACTGGGGCATCAGCATCCGCCCGATGGACACCGTATCCAGCACAGTAAAGGATACATCCCTTCCCATCTGTCTGGCCTTTTCTGTGATAAATCCCACGTCAAAGGATGCGTTGTGGGCAACCAGCGCCGCCCCTTCACAAAATGCCAAAAACTCCGGCAATATGGTCTCAATGGTCTCCGCATCCAGCACCATCTCGTCTGTAATACTGGTAAGCTGGGTAATGTGATAGGGAATCGGTATCTGTGGATTCACGAACCGACTAAACCGCTCCGTAATCTGACCGTCTTCCACTTTCACAGCACCAAATTCTATAATTTTATCCTTCACATTGGAAAAACCGGTAGTCTCCAAATCAAAGACCACATAGGTATCCCTCAAGCCCTGGCCTGCTGGATTTTCTACAATCTGGAACATATCGTCTACCAGATACGCCTCCACCCCGTAAATCACCTTAAAAGGCTCGTCCATGGTAATGGCATGGTTGGCGTCGGGAAATGCCTGCACCACCCCGTGGTCCGTAATGGCAATTGCCTTATGTCCCCAGCTTTTTGCGGTCTTCACCAGCACCTTCGGGTCCACCACCGCATCCATATCGCTCATCATGGTATGGGCGTGGAGTTCCACCCGCTTGCGCTCACTGGTATCCATGCGTTTTTTCCGGTTATCCTTGCCGGGCTTTAACCCTCTTATGGAAGAAATGCTGACCTCTCTGGAATATGTATCATAAATTGCCATTCCCTTTACTTTCACAAACTTCCCTTTGCCTGCGCACTCTCTGACTGCTTCTGCCTGGTCTGCCCGGAGAAAAATCTTCACCGTAATCGTGTCAGTAAAATCTGTGACATTAAACATATAGAGAATCTTCTCTCCCCGGATTTCCCGCTCCTCCACGCTTAAGACCTGTCCCTCAATAACCACCTCGCCAATCTCGTCCTGAATCTCTGCGATACCAGTCAAATCACCCTCGCATTCCCTGCCATACACCACATCCTCATCCAACACCGTTTTCGGTCTCCGGTAGGCACTTTTCTTTTTACTGCCAAAGAATCTTTCCTGTCCAAGAGATTTTTCCTGCTTCGTCGTCTGCTCCTGTCCAGACGTGAGTTTCTGCCCGGAAGTTTTCTCCTGTTGGAATTCTTCCCCTGCTGCCGTTCCTCTCACCGGGGACATTTCCGCTGGAACCGCTGCATCCCCTCCGGAAGCCGATACTTGTTCCCCTGAAGCCACTATATTCTCTCCGAAAACTGAATCGTCGTCCCATGGCAATTCCACATCGGTTCCCTGTCCAGAACTATTTTTCTGCCTGGAAGAAATCGGAGATGCATAGGACTCCCGTTCCATCTCCTCCTCTTCCCTTTCATGGTAAACAAATTCCACCTCAATCCCCAGATTTGCCTTATGGCTGAAAATATCCTTTAACAGCTCTGCCACATACACACATCTTCCCCGGTTAACCGGGTTATCCTCACACTGAATCCGAAGAGTATTCTGTGCAAATGTGGG
>CAZSGT010000116.1:0-6169 GCA_964606215.1 uncultured Lachnospiraceae bacterium | reverse complement strand
TTTCTACTTCTGTGGTAAACTATTGAAGATTATTCACAAGATTTTGCATACAATGCGGGATTTGGAAGCCAGAAAAATGCTTAAAACCAGGTCCCTGACAGAGAATTTATAGATTGGAGTACACAGATTATGGGAAATACTTTACGACGTTTTCTGCTTGTGCAGAGTATACTTCTTATGTTAGTCGTGGTAATATTTGCCGCTATACAGACATACACCGGCGTCATGGTTTCCGCAGATGAAATGAAGCCTACTCCGACGCCTTCCAGCGCGCCAGAAACCACCAGTTCCGTTTCCTCCATTGATTTGGGCGAAACGTATCTTCGCATTGCCAAAACAAATGAACCAGCACTGCATGTGGAGGCATCCGATGTGTATGCAGCACCGGAACTTATTGTAGATATTCAGGGAATGCCGGACAAGTCTTTTTCTGAAGAGAGTATTGAACGTATATATAAGGAAGAACATTATTTTGGCAAACCACAGGAAAAAGTCTCAGCCGACCCAATGGCAAAGGTCGCTCTTACCTATGAGTATGACTTGAATAATTTCACTTATATCGCCCACTACCAATTGACAATGAAACATTACTATGTCCCCAGGGTCCTTGAAGATGATGCATATATTTATATCGCCCTGGACCACCCTGACACTGTATATGACAAGATTGTAGTTATTGACGCCGGTCATGGCGGAAATGATACCGGCACCTATTCCAGCGATTTGACGAAAGTCGAGTCCGCATATACTCTATCCGTTGCGAAATATTTGAAAGATTTATTTGCGGACAACAAACAAATCCGCGCCTATTTTACAAGACTGGAAGATGTGGAAATCTCCCTGGAAGAAAGAGCAAAACTTGCCAACGAGCTGAACGCCGATTATTTTGTCAGCATTCATCTCAATGGTTCCGATTCCGATACCCAAAACTCCTTTGGTATGGAAGCTTTATATTATAATCACGATGATCTGGACTCCAAAAAATTTGCCCAGACATGTCTGAACCAGATGATTGCCTCTTCCGAAAGAGTAAACCGAGGCGTCCGGAAACGGAAAGATTTATATGTTTTAAACCATACCACCATGCCATCTACCATATTGGAGCTGGGTTTTATGTGCAATGACTCGGATATGCGTTACATTCAGAAAAAAACCAGCAGAGAAAAGATTGCAACAGGTATTTACAACGGCATAGTACAGACATTTGGGGAATAGGCGAAGGAGGTCCTCAGTATGAGTAAGCGTTTGATTGTTGCCACTGGCAACGAAGGAAAAATGGTGGAATTCCGTCAGATTTTAGGCGACACGGACAGGGAGTTCGCCTCCCTGAAGGACATGAATCTGCAGAATATCGAAATTATAGAAGACGGTACCACCTTTGAAGAAAACGCAATCATTAAGGCAAAAGCGATTATGGAAGTAACCGGTGAGATGGTGTTAGCTGACGATTCCGGTCTGGAAGTAGATTATCTGGATAAAGCACCCGGTATCTATTCTGCCAGGTATCTCGGTGAAGATACCCCCTATACGGTCAAAAACAATCATATTATTTCCCTGTTAGAGGGCGCCCCGGAAGAAAAACGCAGCGCCCGTTTTGTCTGCGTCATCGCCTGTGCCTTTCCAGACGGCAGGGTTTTAACCTCCCGTGGCACTGTGGAAGGACAAATTGGTTATGAAGAAAAAGGAGAAAATGGCTTCGGATACGACCCCATTTTCTATGTGCCGGAGTTTGGCTGCACCACTGCCGAGCTGTCCCCGGAAGATAAAAATAAAATCAGCCACCGTGGAAAAGCCCTTCGTCATATGCACGAAATGTTAAAGAAAGAAGGAATTTAATTGAGTAAACATATATTGATTGTCAGTGATTCCCACGGAAGAAATGACAATCTGCGCACGATTGTCAAACGATTTCCACATTTGGATATGATGCTGCACCTGGGAGACTCCCAATGTCCCAACAGTGAGTTAGAAAGTATCGCCGGATGCCCCATTGAAATTGTCCGGGGTAACTGTGACTGGAATTCCCAGAATCCATTCCTGCGGGTTTTTGACATTGACGGTCTGCGGATATTTATGACCCACGGACATAACTACAGTGTAAACTATTCCCTCATTCGACTGGTGCAGGCTGCCAGAGAACAGCAGGCATCCATCGCCATGTTTGGACACACCCATGTTCCTGTCATTGATGAACAATCCGGTGATGTAACGGTTATCAACCCCGGAAGTATTTCTCAGCCGAGACAGGAAGGACACCGTCCTTCATTCATCAACATGGAAATTGACGACAACGGTGTCCCTCACTTTAATCTTGGATATTTATAGCTTATGATATTCCTCTTTCCTGTCTGGGATTCTATAATGCTGTTATTTTTTCAGACTCACACAAACTGCCTTTTAACCCGGTAAAGTTAATATACTGTCAATTTACACCTGGCTTTTTTCTTATTGTAGGTGACGACTGTGATAACTGTCGTCCCTTTCTTTTTTGCAGTAATCTTTCCGGCGGCGTCCACCTTTGCCACCTTTTTCTTACTGGATTTATATTTCACCGTATAACTGGCACTTCCTGCAGGTTTCAGCTTCTTAATCTTGATTTTTGCTGTCTTTCCCTTTTTAATCCTTTTTTTCGTCAGCTTTGCCACAACCTTTTTCGGTGCTTTTTTGACTGTGACAGATATGGAGGCCTGGACGCCGTTTGCAGTCTTTACTGTAATTATTGCACTGCCCGTGGTCTTTCCCTGTATCATTCCATTTGCAGTGACAGAAACCACCGAAGGTTTACTGCTGCTAAAGGAAACACTGTCTTTGGCATTTGACGGGGAAAGTGTATAGGTCAGCTTAACCTTCTCTCCTTTTCCAATGGTAATGGCATTTTTCATAAGAGTTATTCTTACTGCTGTACCAGAAGCCGTCTTATCCTGCACGGTAACCTTTGCCTTTCCGTTTACGGTAACCTTGTAATTGGGATTGTCACAGCTTACCAGATATACATCGTAAACACCGGGTTTTGTCTGAGAAGTCACATCGCATCCAAGCGTAAGCTGTAAATCCGCTGGCGCATCCCCATATACCAACGTACCGGCAGGACACTGATATGCCAGCAGGGGCATAGACTCTCCCGCCTTGATTGCCACTGCGTTTGCAACCACTGTCACCGGACGGGGCAGAACCGTTATCTCCGCCTCCCCATAGCCTGTGCGGCCGGCGTCATCGTACAAACATTCCACCTGATAGGTTCCTGCCCGGAGCGGAGCCACGGTCGAATGCTCTAACTCCTCTTTTCCGTCTGTGGAAACTCCCGTATATAAACATACATATTTGTCCGAAGATACTTCTTTTCCCTCAAGCATAACTTTTCCCGGATGAAAGGGATTTCCGTAAGTATTCTCCCCCGGAAGATATACAATATCTGCTTTTTCACCTTCCACCACTTCCATATCCACATAAAGGCGGGACGGGAAAATCCATCCGTCGGATTCCGTAAATGTAAAGCTGCCGGAAAAACTCTGTTTCTTTCCAATTTCCTCCTCCAGACGGGAAATTGTTTGCCCTTCTTCCCATGATACCTGATATTCGTTCCCCTGTATCTGTCCCTTCACCGGAAGCACGCTGCCGCTGATTGTATGCATGGGCACTTCCTGCTGCCCGTTTGCCCCCAGGCGGGTGTACAGGTACACCTCGCTAATCTGGTTATCAAACCCGGCAAGGTTGGTCTCAAACACCCCGTAAACCATGGCAGTCCCTGTAAACTCCTGCTCAGAAAACGGCATCCCCGCCACTACCTTTCTGGCACTGCTGCCCAGCTCTGTACTTTCTTTATAAATTTTTCCTGTTTCCATATCCTGGAAATACAGGGTCAGGGTTCCCACTTTATCAAAATCTCCACCTGCAAGAAACGTCCATTCCAGCCCATCCTCTGTCTTTTCCATCCGCAGGCTCTGCCCATACTTCAAATCTTTGTATGCAGCATTCACTTCATCCTTTGCCTGTTCCAGCGCCGCCCTGTCAAGGGTCCCGCTTTCCAACAGGGTGGATACGTTCTGCAATACTTTCTTCAGGGCAGTCACACTCTCCTGGGTATAATCCGATAAATCCATTTCAGAAAGCTCTGCAACCAGCTGCTGCAGTTCTTCCTTTGTAGCTGCCAGATTGGTAAATGCCTTTATAGGAATATTATTGGTCACAAACCCCTTATACCCGCCAGATACATCTTTCCAGCTTCCAGTGGAATAAATAAAACTTTGTCCCGGATTACAGTGATAAGCACTTTCCTCCGGCTCCAGATATTTTTCGTAATCGCCCTCCATGGGAAGACATGCCAGCCCTCCGTTCTGACAGCGATAGGTTACCTCTACTGCAAATTTCTCTCCGGCGTCGAGAAAGATTCTCTCCGGCAGTTGTACTGTATGATATCCCTCATAGGGCAGTGTCCCGCTAAAGCTGGTCACTTTTTGCCCGGTGGCTGGAGACGCCCCCTTCAAATTCCGGTATATGGACACGGTATAGGCGGCATTATCTGCCAGGGTATACAAGGCAACCGCTTCCAGATTCTCAACCTCCGCCGCCGTAAATACATTGGCTGCCGAAATATCTTTCTGGAATTTCAGGCATCCCCAGATATCATAGCCATCATATTGGTATACATTTTTATAGTCGTCACCATCCCCCGCCTGGACAGACACAAACTCTGTCAGAGAGGGCTCCTCATAAGACACCCAGAAATATCCTCCGTCTCCCCACTTATCTCCCCAGCTGTTGCGAATCAGCCATGCTCCGTCCTGGGATGGCTGGTCTCCAGAATAAAAATTCTCTTTCGGGAAAGTATCATCCCATCCTGCCAACAGTACAGTGTGATTGGACTGATCCACATACACCAGATTTCCCCCTGCATCTTCTGCCCAGTTGGAAACCTTGCTCTGATAATATGCCACTCCCTCACCGTAATTATGGTAGTTAGGATTTTTTGACTGGGAAAGGGTTTCAGAAGTATAATAGCTGACCTCCATAGCCCCATGTTCCATCAATGCCTTCTTAATGGCATCCATCCCGGCATTATCCAGCACCTCCGTCTGGCTCAGATGCCACTGGGAATCATAACGCTGTCCTTCTTTGTTCTCCATATCAGATGCCATAGTATCTACATCCACGTTTCCAGACTTGGTATAGCAAAAAGGCGCCGTCTCCTCCTCAACCGCACCGGAACGTCTCGCCAGGGTGGAAGTAAACAGACGATATGTTCCACCCACACTGAAAACCGAATAGGTATTATTTTTCACTGGCAGAGTCTCACCGTCACCGTATAGGGGGTCATCCGTATCTTCCGTGGCACGGTAGCTGAACCAGACTGTATGAAGCTCGGATAAATCTATATCCGATACATCTGCCAGTCCCTGTTTAATCAAATTGGACTCCATGGCTCCCAATCCACCAAAGGCCCAGCAGGTACCGGAGTTTGACTGGTTCTTTGCTCCCGTCACCAGCCCCTCTTCACGCAAATCGTAGACCGCTGGAAGAACTGCCGCCCTTTTGGAAGACTTTGCTTTAGAAACCACTGTTCCCTCAGGACCCTGTACAGTCTTTCCCTCTTCATCCACCCATTTCAGACGCTGTCTGCCATAAACAGATGTCCCTCCATCCTGCTCCAGGTGCAAAACCTCAAATTCTTTATCTGCTTTCGCCGTATCAGACATAACACCCATACCACCAAAAGAAACCAGAAGAAGAAAACTCAAACCAGCAAACCACTTTCTCATTGTATCCCTCATTTCTGCATATACATGATGCCATTCTTTCTAAAAAATCACTGGACCTGCTCCGTATAAATCCTGGTAAGAATCCGGTCCATAGGAAGCTCCTGAATGGAAATATCCTTACACTCCACCTGTTCCGTAAGCATTTTCAAAAAATCTGTGATTTTCTGTTCCTCTGTGTGTATCTCCAGAGAAATTTCATACTCACTGTTCTGCCCTACAATCTCCGCCCCCTGAATCTTCTCTCCCCCATATGGCTCCGTCAGGGTAAGGTTAATAATTTTTTTATCTCCCAAAGTGGACTTTAATCTTGCCAGACTGTCGTCGAAAACCTTCTTTCCATGATTGATAATTATCACCTGCTCAGCCAGCTGTTCCACATCCTCCAAATCATGGGTAGTAAGAATAAAGTTAGT
>CAZSGT010000115.1:0-6181 GCA_964606215.1 uncultured Lachnospiraceae bacterium | reverse complement strand
GAATATACTTTTATAGATATTCTGACGGGAGGTTTTTTTGTGGAAGAAAAAATACAGGAAAATCATAAATTAGAACTTAACAACCGGGGAGATATGCGTCTGACCGGTGTGAAGGACGTGGTGTCCTTCGATGCGGGAGAAGTTTTGCTGGAGACGGTGCGGGGAATGCTTTTAATTCGGGGAGACAATCTTCATGTAAGCCGGCTGACATTGGATAAGGGAGAGGTGGATGTAGAGGGAAAAGTGGATTCCATGGCTTATTCTGAAAAGGAAAACACAATAAAGACCGCGGAATCTGTATTTGCAAGACTATTTCGTTAGCATCGTCCGGGACAGGAAGGGGATTTAATGTGAAACAGCAGATAATTGAACAGAGCATATTTATCCTTCAAACCTTTCTGAATGGTTTTCTGATTATGGCGGTGTATGATGTGCTCCGCCTTGTGCGCTATATGCTAAAGCCGGCATACATCATTGTGGCAGTGGCAGATGTGTTGTACTTTACCCTTTCTGCCTGTTTGATCTTCTATACATTTTATCAATTTAATAATGGTATCGTGCGGGGATACCTGATACTTATTCTCAGTGGAGGAGGTTTTGTGTATCATTTGGTTTTCAGCGGGGTGTGTATGGCATATGGACAGAGGTTCATCCGGTTTTTTATATGGAAGCCCTACAGAAAAATTCGGGACATTGCGAGAAAAGTATACAAAAAAATAAAAGAAATTTTGTGTAAGTTTCATTTAAAAAACCGCGTAAAAGAATGATTCTACTCTTGTCTAATCAATAAAAGTATGCTACAATAGTAGAAGTCATCACCCTTTCTATGGGTGTAGTAAAAAGTGAGGTGAACCTATGGCAAAGCGTCGAAAAAAGCGGAGAGCATCCCGGAATATAAAGGGATTATTCTTAATACTGTGTGTTGTCCTGATTCTTTGCGGTATGGTTGCCTATAAGAAAGCGGCTTTAAATAAGCAGCAGACAGCATATGCCAAGGAAAAGGCGGAGTTAGAGGAACAGATTGACCAGCTGGAGGCAAAAGGCAAAGAGATTGAGAATCAGAAAGAATACACAAAGAGTAAGCAGTTTATAGAGGAGATTGCAAGGGATAAGCTGAATTTAATATATCCCGGTGAAGTTATTTTTGAACCTGAGGATTAAAAAGGGACTTTATTTTCTTAATGAAAATGAGGTCCCTTTAATCGACTGGAAATCGTTTTTGAAGGAGATATTGTCAAAAAGTTTTTGGTGCATGCCACCTGTCTTAGACAAAAGATTCAAGAAAAATTTTCTATACTATGTCCACAAATCGGAGACGGAAAGAAAAGGTTTCTCCGGGGAAGGACAGATAGAAGATGAATATGAAAACAAAACAGAGAAGGATTTTATTGGAAAGTCTTATGGGATTTTTTCTGGCAAGAGTGGGATTGTTCGGAATATATCCCGTTGGGCTGGCATTTTATGGGGCGGTATTTTCCGAGGGAAATGGGCGGTTTTTTACTGCGCTGGGGGTATTTCTCGGCATGGTTACCGTGGCGGAACCTATCGATTGCATGAAAGCCGTTGTATTGATGGGGTCGCTGGCAGTATTTCAGAAGCTGCTGGCAGAGAGAAAACTGCGTTTGGACAACAGGGTCATTGCCTGGCTGATGGCGTCCTGTGCAGTGGGTGTCTCCGCGACCAAGCTTTTTTTATTTCCCGCAAGAAATTTCCCCAAACTGTTGCTGCCATTGGAATTTGTAGTGATTTTATGCCTGGTCCGCATCTTTTATGAAGGCGTTTCCTACATAATGCATGCGAAAAGGGGACAGGCATTGGACAATCCCCAGCTTATCAGTATTGTGTTCCTGTTTTTGGGGAGCATTTACGGTCTGCCGGATGTGGCGGTAGCAGGTATGAGCCTGCCCCGTGCCGCCGTTTATTTTTGCCTGCTTATGCTGGCCTATATATATGGAGTAGGAGCAGGGGCTTTGGTGGGCTGCGGCGCAGGGATTATGTTTGCTTTGTGGAATCAGGACGTGGAATTACTGGGTATTATCTGCCTGTTAGGCATCATACCTGGTCTGTTCCGGGAGATGGGAAAAAGCGCCAGTGCCATCGCTTTTGCTGTGGGAAATGTGGCACTTGGCATGTTGTTTTCCAGCGATGCAATTGGAATTGAGTGTTATAAGGAAATGGTTGCCAGTGTGGGCCTGTTTATGGTGTTACCCAGGCAGGTTACTGCAAAAGCAGAGCTGGCGGGACATGGTGTGCATGCTGCGCCATATCTGGACGCAGGTATGGGGAAGCTTATCCGGGATAAAATGCAGGAGCTTTCCAGGGGATTTGAAGTTCTGGCAAGATCATTTACGCAGGTAAGCGCGGGGAAGGGCGATTTGGACCGCACCGACATGCTGGATATATTTGATGATTTGTCAGGCAGGCTGTGCAGGGATTGTGAAAATCAGAAAATGTGCTGGAAGCAGCATTATTACGATACATATCGCAGTGCATTTTCCCTTCTTGACGTGGCAAACCATCAGGGGATTGTGTTAAAGGAGGATATTTCGCCGGAGTTTATGGAGCGTTGTATCCGCTTTGACGATTTCCTGCGGGAGGTAAATTTCAGTCTGTCTCTTGCACGAAATGCCCTGGGATGGAGAAACCGTATGGCGGACGCAAGACTGGCGGTGGCGGGACAAATGGGGGAAGTTTCCGTGATTATGCAGGATTTTGCCAGGGAATTGATGGAGACGGAGCCGGTACAGGAGGAAAACACAGAGTACATGGCTCTGCAGCTGAAAAAACAGGGGATTCAGGTTCAGGATATCTCAGTACTGGAACGGAGGCATCACCGCAAAGAAGTGTATGTGACTGCCCGGGGAAAAAAACGTGCCTGTATTACCACCAGAGGGGCTGCGGGCATTATCGGGCAGGTGCTGGGAAGAAAGATGAAACCCGATGACGCCATGCGCTCGGTAATCGGTCAGGAATACGAGGTATGGCATTTTGTGGAGGATACAAAATATAAAGCAGCAACCGGCGTGGCGAAAATCAAAAAGGATGGGGAAAGTATTTCCGGGGACCACTTTTCGATTTTACAGCTGGCAAGCGGGCATCTGCTGATGGTGCTGTCCGATGGGATGGGCAGCGGAGAGATTGCCTGCAGGGAGAGCCAGACGGTTATCGAATTGATTGAACAGATGATGGAGGCGGGATTTTCTGCAGAGACTTCTCTGCATATGATTAATTCCATGATGGTTCTGGAGCAGGAAAATGAAGAAAATGCCAGTTTTACCACCGTGGATATATCTTCGGTGGATTTATACACTGGCAACTGCCAGTTTGTGAAAAATGGAGCGTCTGCAACCTATGTGCGCCATGGCGGGGAGGTGGAGGAGATACGGGGACAGTCTCTTCCCGTGGGGGTTCTGACGGAGGCGGTCTGCGACACTAATGCCAGGGTGCTGGTGCATGGTGATTACGTGGTGATGGCTACGGACGGGGTGTTGGATAGTCTGGCGGTGTACAGCCAGAAAACCATGGAGGAGCTTATACAAGAGAATGGAAAACAAGGCCCCCAGGAGCTGGCAGAGTATATTTTACAGACTGCCCTGCAGGATGCGGGATATGCCATGGATGACATGATGGTACTGACTGCGGCAATTTGGAAAAGATGAGGCGCCTGCAGCATGGCGGCAGACTTGGACAGAGGATGTCCAGCTAAGTATTGAATTTTATGGAAGAATAGGGTATAGTTTATTGTGGAGAGTGATGCGAATGGTTGTTACTGGAAATACAAAGAAATATGTTGATGCAACATTAAAAAAAGTAATGGTTTATATAGAAGAGAACCAGATGTTTGAAAAAGGGGATGGCGTGCTGGTTGGATTGTCCGGTGGCGCAGACTCTGTGTGCCTGTTCCTGATTCTGCTCATGCTTCGGGAGACCTACGATATTAAACTGATGGCGGTGCACCTCAACCACATGATTCGTCAGGGGGATGCGGATAAGGACCAGGCCTTTGTGGAGCAGCTTGCAGCAGAAAATGGCGTGGAGTGCATCAGTGTCAGCCGGGATATTTTCCAGCTTGCAGAGGAAAATGGCATCTCGGAAGAAGAGGCAGGCAGGATGGCAAGATATCAGGTGTTCGCCAATGCGTTGGTAGATTATGATTTCCAGAAAGTTGCGGTGGCGCACAATGCCAATGACCAGGCAGAGACGGTATTGTTTCATCTGGCAAGAGGCACCGGACTGAAGGGTATGACCGGGATTCCGCCGGTGCGTGACGGGATTGTAAGGCCTTTGCTGTGCCTTTCCAGGGAAGAAATCGAAAAGTGCCTGGAACTGCTTGGTCAGGAATACTGTACAGACAGTACCAATAATGAGGACAAATACACCCGCAACCGGATTCGGCATTCCATTCTGCCGGAACTGAAAGAAAAAGTAAATGCTGCAACGGTGGCGCACATCGGCGCGGTTTCCAATGATTTGCGGGAAATTCAGGCGTATCTGGATAAGATAACGGAAATGCATTACACAGAACTGGCAGAGAAGAAAGAACAGCGTTTGCAGATTCGCATAGACAAGCTGCTTGAACTGGATATTGTTTTGCAGCGGAGAGTACTGCGGCGGATGCTGGAAGAGATTGTGGGTAAACTAAAAGATATCCAGATTTGCCATATTCAGATGTTGCTGGCGCTGTGCAATATGGAGACCGGAAAGCAGATTTCCCTGCCATATAAACTGACAGCAGAGCGGGAGTATGACTATCTGGTCATCAACGGAGAGGATTTTGATATGAGCCTCCGTGGTAATTCCAGCGTGGTGATGCTTACCGGGCTCAAGGGGAGACTGGTATTTCAGAAACAGGGCTTCGTGCTGAACTATGAAGTCTGTGAGGAACCTATGCCGGATGAGGAAAATTTAGAAAATCCCTATGCGAAATGGTTCGATTATGATAAAATAAAAAATACTGTGTTTATCAGAAAACCGCTTTCCAGTGATTTTTTGCAGATTAGCACAGACGGGCATTCCAAGCGGCTGCGCAGATATTTTATTGACGAAAAGATTCCCCGCAAGGACAGGGATTCTCTTCTGGTGATGGCAGACGGCAGTCATGTGATATGGGTGATTGGCAAGGGACGTACCAGTGAGAAATACCGGGTCGGTGCAGACACAAAGCGGATTTTGAAATGCACGTATGAAATAATCGAGGGATAAACCATGAGAAAAGAGAAATGGAGAAAAGCATGTCAGAGACGGTGGATGTACTGATTGATGAAGAGAGGGTAGTAGCCAGAGCCAGAGAGCTGGGTGTACAAATTAGTAAGGAATATGAGGGAAAGAATTTGCATATTGTGGGTATACTGAAAGGCAGTGTATTCTTTATGGTAGAACTGGCAAAATATATTACCGTTCCCTGTACTCTGGATTTTATGTCCGTGTCCAGTTATGGAAGTGGTATGGAGAGTTCCGGGAAAATTGACATTAAAAAAGATTTAGATGAGCCCATCAAGGGAAAACATGTGCTTTTGGTGGAAGATATCATAGACTCCGGCAATACGCTTTATGCATTGCGTCAGGTTTTGTTGGATAGAGAACCGGAGAGCTTTAAAATTTGCACATTATTGGATAAGCCGGACCGCCGGGAGAAAGAAGTTCCGGTGGATTATGTGGGATTTCAGATTCCGGACGCCTTTGTGGTCGGATATGGATTGGATTATGACCAGAGGTATCGGAACCTGCCATATATTGGTGTTGTATCTTTATAATAAATATAGATAGATAAATAAAAGGAGGCGTTGGTTTGAGACGACAAGTAGGCACAGGTCTGGGATTTTACCTGATAATTTTCTTTATTATTCTTGGGGCATTATATCTCTCCCAGAACATAGGTGGCAAAAACAGCGAGACATACAATCTGAATTCGTTTAAACAGCATTTGGAAAAGGAGAAGATTGAGTCTGTAGATATATATCAGGAGGAAGAGGTGCCGGCGGGTGAAGTAGATGTGGTGCTGAAGGATAAGACCGTATATAGGTTTTGTACGACCGACTGCAGAGAGATTGAGAAGCGTTTGACGGACAGTTATCTGGCAGATAAGTATGTGATGCATGGTATTCAGAAACCACATTGGATTATTTCCACCGTCCTTCCCTATCTGATTGGTTTTATCGCCCTGATGTTTTTGTTTTCTTTC
>CAZSGT010000114.1:0-6199 GCA_964606215.1 uncultured Lachnospiraceae bacterium | reverse complement strand
TTTCAATCCAAAATCAAAAATAAACAAATCAAAAACATCACTCTTTATTCATCGAATATCGCTGACTCTGTGAGTCCTGTTTGATCCATTCCCTGTTCTTTTTGTTCTATTTTTGTAGCTGGTTTATCCGGTACCAATTCTGTGGGTGGATGCCTGACCGCCTCATATAATGCTCTTATTACTTTCTGCATTTTTCTCATCCGCGGAAACTTGCCTGACAACTGCTAACAAGATTCGCATCAAATCTCTTTGCGACGAGAATGTGCGGGGAGCGGCTACCGTATATAAGCTGCTGGAGAACCCCACTTCCCTGCTCAGCACGATTTTGATTGGCAATAACATCGTCAATTTGACGGCTTCTTCCATGACGACAACCTTCGCCATGCACCTGTGTAAAAAAGCAGGATTCGGTGATAATGCCAGTGTCTGGGTCAGTATTGCCACCGGAATCTTAACCATTGTCGTATTGATTTTCGGTGAAATCGTTCCAAAGTCCGTCGCTGCTGCCAACGCCAATAGACTGGCACTCTGGTATGGCGGCCCGATTTATGCGCTGACTATGGTTTTAAGGCCCATTGTCTATATTATGAACAAACTATCCTCCGTATTCCTTTTAATGTTTCGCATTGACTCCAGTGCGTCGCCGACAATTACAGAAAGCGAGCTTCTTACTATTGTGGACGTCAGCCACGAGGAAGGTGTCATAAAAGGCGAAGAGCGCGAAATGATTAACAACGTTGTGGATTTCGGAGATTCCATGGTAAAAGACGTTATGATTCCAAAAATGGATGTGGAATTTGTCAGTGTCGATGTGGATTACAACGGCCTGATTGAATCCTATTCCAAAGAAAAATATACCCGCATGCCAGTCTACAAAGAGACCCGGGATAATATCGTGGGCATCATTAATTTAAAGGACATCTTTTTTTATACGGGCAACCACGAAGAACTCCGCATTGAAGAAGTCATGCGGGAAGCATATTTTACCTATGAATATAAAAAAGCCAGTGAACTTTTCTTTGAAATGCGGGAAAATTATATTTCCATGGCAATCGTATTAGACGAATACGGCTCTACCGCCGGTATCATCACCATGGAAGATTTGCTGGAACAGATTGTCGGTGATTTGCGCGACGAATACGACGACGACGAGGAAGACCCTGTAACCAAATTTGCAGAGGATGAATACCTGGCCCTGGGCGTGGCGAAACTGGAAGAAATCAACGACATGACCGGTCTGCATCTGGAATCCGATGACTACGATTCCATCGCCGGACATATTATCAATCTGCTGGAGCACATGCCCTCAAAAAAAGAGACCGTTAGTGACGATTTTGCAGAATACACGATTTTAGAATTGGAGAAGAACCGGATTGACAAGATTCATATCCATGTCTTCCCGCAGAATACAGAGGAAACCGCTGTGCAGGAATAGTTCTTTCCTCATATCAAAACAAGAATAGAGTTTCCTATAAAACGATGAGAAACACGCTTTGCGAGTTTCTCACGTTCGCGGGCGCGCTCGGATATCTTACGAGCAAGCTCAACGGTTTCTTCACTCCGTTTCGGTCCGCACAAAACACTAGTGCCTGTAGACTACTCTTTTTCCTTTACAGTTCCTGTGCCAGCGCAATTCTATGCCCTGTTTTTTCTGCCAAAAATATAATTTTTTCAAAAACATCTCTGGTAATCATGCACACACAATAACTGTCGCTGTCAATATCCATTCCTGCTATGACAACTCCCGATTCCATCCATGCAGTGTTTAATGTTTCCAGCCACTGCGTAATATCAGCATCTTCATCCAGAGCCTCCTCATCCACGGCAAGGGAATCTCTGTTGATTTGGCGGATTCCATAAATAAAATCTTCCAGTTCCACACTGTAATCAAACTCAAACATCTTTCCCTGCTCTCTGCCTGCAACAGAAATTTATAACGAGGGTCTTTTGTAGCATTTATATCCACAAGAATATATTGTCCAGCCGGGACAGGTATCATATTATTGATATTAATAACTGCATAATCCTTTATTTTAATACAATCTATACTTTCATTCATTTTTTTATGCTTTTGCTTATAAGAAGATAATGGTGCAAAATATTTTAAGCCTTTTATCTCTAATAGTATACCAATGTATTTTCTTGTCCCCTCATCATAAAACAAATGCTGTTGAAACTGACTGAGATACTTTATGTATTCTTTTTTTATTTCATATATTTTTATTCGTTTATTTTTATTCGTTACAACTTAACCTCCCTTATATAAAGTAAGTAACAGGAACAATAACCTGTCCCTGTTACTTACTTTTAACTCGCTCATTTATAAGGCTGTGCATCACCTGCTCATAACTCGCTCATTTATAAGGCTGTGCATCACCTGCTCATAACCATCTCCATTTAAAGGTCGAGATATACCTGCTGTTATGCCAAAGGCATTAACTATTTATAGTATACTCGGATATTCCCCAAAAAGCAACTTCCTTTAAAATCATATCCGTCACGATACGTTATCTGGCTTACATTCTTCATAAGTGCAATTCACAATCTGATGTCCACCGGTCTTGTCAATGGCTCCCCCGGCATATTCAGAAACACAGCGCCGGAATGTGGACTCCGACACCACACCCCTCTGACCTGACATCATGATTCCCGCCCCGCTTCTGGCACGGCAATTCACAAAAATACAACGCTTCACGGAACCGCCCTTACAGTGGATGGCTCCCCTCTGGCAAAAATTAAATACACATTCCGTTATCTCCGGCGCATAGGCGTCAAAAATCGCCCTTCCTCCATACATATTTAAAAACACAGTACGGCTAATCTGCACCCTGGTCCCGGTGGCACGTATGCCGCTGGCCTGGCATTTGCCGTCAAATTCACTTTTATGTATCGTCATACCTCTGGCACGGTCTGCCACAATCATATCTTGTCCTTTTAACTGTCCGGCAAGCACACGGCAGTTTTTAATATCTAACATACCCAGACAGGTAATCGGAAAATTCATATACATCATTCCACCCTGCATGCGCAATATCCCCTGTTCAGAAATCCGCACCGGTCTATCTACAATTGTTGAGCATTTTAGGAGAAAGTCTCCTTTAACTAAAAATTCTCCTCTTCCACCCAGATACTGTGTAATGTCTGTCTCCTTTGGACAACATTTTTCACAGCGGACCTGTTTCACCTGTTCGCCAATAATCCCATTGTAATAGATTCCTGCTCCATATTCTTCGGCACGACAGCGGAAAAAATGGCATCTTTTCACGCCGATATCTGCCGATGTATGAATACCCCCGCCCCTTCTTGCCTCGCAGTTATTAAAATAACATCCTGAGATGCTTCCCTTGCCCCCATCAATCCGAATTGCCCCTCCATCATTGGGAGAATAGCATTCTATAAAACGACAGTCCTCTATCTGTATGTTTTGTCCAAAAAAACGGATGCCCGGTCCTCTGGTCACATTTGTAATTTCACATCCCTGCATGGTCAGAACACCATTATCCTGACACAGGAAAGTCCCCTGTGAACGGCACTCAATATGTGTACTTGTAATTTCCAACTGAGATGGCTGTTTTACATGTATACAGGATGTATGTGCCGCAGACTTTTTTACAATGCGGCTGTCACGTATGGTCAGCGTTCCTCCGTTGACAATAATCTGTCCGAAGAGACGAACAGATGCATGGTCAATGAGAACTTCCATTCCTCTCTCTATGACAAGCTCATCGTGAATCTCACAATAATCCATGAGTTTACATACTTTTCCCGGTTTTAAATCCGAATTATCCGGAACCGTCACATATTCCATCTCCGGAAGATAGTACTTCAACTCCATCATGGACAACGCAATCCCCTGTCTTTGTATCTCTTCAAGAATGTGGTAGCATTTTGCCTCCTCCTCTGTGGACGCCGCCTTCATAAAAGAGAAAAGCAAAGCTACGCATTCCCTGTCTACCCCAAGTACCTTTCCAAACAAGTTGATAGAAGAACTCTCCTCCTCTGTCATGGACTCCTGGGTGGTAGAAACATTGATTAAATCCAGCAGAAATAAGCAACGCATGGTACTGTTCTGTAAATGATCTACCAGATATTCTACCATCGCCCCCTGATTGCGGGCGATGCGGATTACCTCACTCATGGTTTCCCTGGACATGGATAAACCGATGGACATGAGACGCTCCAACTCATAGTTATTCAGGGTATTTACTTTGGGACTCAGTCCCGCCTGCGTAAACATTGCTGCACAGTAATATTTTTTTAGTGTATCATCCATATCAAAGAGCGGATGTTTTGGTGAAATCCACATTTTTGCCTTATGGGCAAATTTTGTTAACGTTCCTTCTTTCACAACTGACACCCCCTATAACTGTGTTCCATTTTGTCCCCGCCAGAAATTGCGAAAATCCATATCATCTTCGTAATTTCCCCAGCACGGAGAATCCTTCGGTGTATAATCTTCAAACTGACACTCCTTCACATACTGCCCCAGTTTAAAATACTTAAAATAAATGGCAGCGCCCAGATATTTAGCGTGACATCCGGTAAACTGGCAATCTGTAATCTTTACCAGCCCCACAGTCTCTGAATATATTGCACCACCGTAATCACGTTCACACCGGACAAAGCGGCAGTCTCTCACGTTTAATCTGGACAAGCCGTAAACGGACACTCCGCCAGCAGCAGCCCCAACGATTTTCACCTGACGCAATTTACAGCCCGCGCCATAAAATACAACCGCCTCCGCCTTTGCCGTGTTATGTATGTCCACACCCCGAAGAAGTAATTGTCCCGTCATCTGTTTGATAAAACCACAATTTCCGCCGCACTCCACACTGCTGCCTATCACGTCTAAGGTAGCAGTATGTTTTACCTCTATCAAATGGTCTTTTCCACAGGAAAGCACCTGGATGCGGCTGTCTGTAATGCGAATCCTTCCGCCGTCAACATAAATATCCCCTGCAATCTTCAAATCGCAGTCCCGTATCTCCAGGGTTGCCCCCCGCTCCACCCGGACAATTCCGTGAATATGTACCTGTTTGTCCAGCCGCAGGGTCGTTCCGGTTTCCACCGTGATATCCCCATAACTCTCTTCCAATACAAACTCGGGATAATAATACTTTAACATAGAAAAGGGAAAATCATATCCATCCTGCACAAAACGGTAGTATGCTTCCTTGGCGTCTTCATTATGCTTTTTCTTCGCCGCTGTGGAAAACTGCTGGAGAAATCCTCTCTCCTGCCTGGAAAGATGAAAAATTTCCAGATACAGTTTCAAAATTTCCTTGCAATAGTCCTCCGACCACAAAGTCCGCTGATAAATCCGGTACAAGTCCAGCACAAAACAATACTGCTGTTCCTTAGTACGCAGAGCCTGTATCACATCGGGAATTTTATAATCAAAATTGTCATTGATATCTGTTATCATCCTTCCGACTATTTCCGGCGGCATATCCATATCACTCAAAATAGCCCTGAAAAACTTCTCTGTCTCCGTAATCGCTTTCATATGCCCATACGCCATGACGGATAAGCCAAAACCATATAAATACTTGAATGTCATATCTGCCTTTGCAAAGGGATGCCCAGAAACCTTGCTGCTCTGCACCCTTTCACGCAAATAATCCAATATCTCCATATAATTCTCCATTCCGAAGCGCTAAGCGTAGAATGCATGTGTTCCACACCACTTCTCTTTGACAAAATATTCTATTTTAAGTATATATCATCCATGGGGAAAAATGCAAGATTTACTCGACAATATGTATATGCTTTTCAATCATGTCCACCGTGCTATGTAAAGCCCTTGAAAATGGGTCTTTACGTCTTCTTCCACAAAAACCTCTGGACAAAAAACCAATTAGCCTGCCCTCGGCTATGGCATCTCCCATATTCAGATCAAATGGAATTACTCCGATACGGCTTTTGGGGATGCGGTATTGGGCCCGTATTTTTTCCACATCATAACGGCTGTCCTCCCTGTAATTTCCAATTACAAACACACATTTGCTGCGCAGGCTGGAATAATTCCGAAAAAAATCCTCTACGAATCTGGGATTCTGATTCAGGTTTACTACCACTAAATCCGCCTCCTCCAAAATCAATTTGGAGCTTAAGTTGTCATTGACTTCCGTATCAATAAATATATGTTCTCCCACTTCCTCAAGACATTGGAACATTTGATACATTGCCTGACTGAATT
>CAZSGT010000113.1:0-6222 GCA_964606215.1 uncultured Lachnospiraceae bacterium | reverse complement strand
CGTGTGCCGATTGCAAGACTGGCAGCAGCACAGGCAGCGATTGCACAGAAGTAGGCAATGCCTCTAAAAAAGAGGAATCTGGAGAAATCCAATAGGAAATTGTAGTAGTTTAATGAACCGCCCCGATGTGATCAAATATCAAATAGGGGCGGTTTTTTAGATAATTTTTAATCATAGACAGTTAATTCACTAACTGTTTGGTACATATACTCCATTATCCTGTCTAAACGCTGGTACTCAAAAAATATTTTTGTGCAATAACTATGAGTTTCACTATATAGATAGTTGTATGTTGTCTTAAGGTATTTATTGAAGACATCCTCTATATATGTTTCAAATCCTTTTTCGTGAAAATTAAACTTAAACAAACCAGAGAGGTATCAGTAATTGCAGTAAAGTCTGTATTATCTTTGTAAATATTTTTTAGTTGGTCTAAAGGCTTGGAAAAATCATGTTCTAAAGTAAAAAGCGGAGGAAAGTCATCAAAATTAGTAAAGTAAGCCAGTTGGTAACTTTAAGAAAAATCAATCCGTTTCTAAGGAAAGGAAGATTCCCCAAGAGGTTCTTTATGAACTGGAAAAAATTCTAAGGGATGGATGCAGTAGCAAGAGGGATTATATTGCACTGTTTTTGAAGCCTGTTAAAAATAATGATACAGATTTAGCTATATCCAACTAAGGCAGAGTTTTCAGAGCGGAAATCTTTGGAAAGGACTATTTTCTCTTTACAGCCATAAAAGAATATTATACAATATAAATGGCTGAATTATGATAAAATATTGATAGAAAAGGAGATGTTAGAATGATTGAGATTAGACCAGTTTCTGATTTAAGAAATAAATTTACAGAAATAGAGAATGTTGTCAAGGAAGGTGAACCGGTATACCTTACAAAAAATGGATATGGTTCTATGGTTGTGATGAGTATAGAGCGATATGCACAACTGACTGATGATATTGAATTGATATTGGATGAAGCAGACCGAGCCGCAAAGCAAACGGATGTCAGATATACCCATGAAGAAGTCTTTTCAAGAATAAGGAGGAGTATAAGTGGAAAATGATTATGTACTTAGATACTTACCAAATTTCGAGAAGGAACTGACAGATATTGCTAATAAGTAGAAAAAGCAATTATAAAACGATTAGATTGCCCTTTATCTTTTGAACCATGTTACTCTTCCTATGATAGAGAGAATGATTATTATAGGATTTATGTAAAAAATTATGTTATATATTATGTAGTGATTGGTAATGTTATGGAGGTACGAAGGATTGTTTATGGCAAGAGAGATAGGGGTAGATTGATTTAGTATGATGGCTCCGGTTAAAGGGTAAACCAATAGATAGGATAATCTAGTCGTCATCATCCAAGAACATGTCATGTGGAATTCGCCTGAGTCCATTACCATTACCATATTGTCAGAGTTTCTCATCATCATATTTGTATTAAAATTAATTCTTATATTATCGGATATGGCAAAGCCGAAATCCGCCACTGTCATAATCGAAAAATATTTTTTCTATAAGAGATGCTCCTTTTCATTATAATGGTTTATTGTAAATACATTTGATTGTATACGTTATTGACTGCCTCAGCGTAAATTGAAAATGAATGCTTTTTATTTCCTTCATTGATATTTTTCAGAAACAGGTATTCTTCTTTAATGTAAGACCATCCATTGTCACTAATAATATCATGTACTTTTTCATCTATGTCGGAGTTTAGTGTACGAAAAGCAAATTGGTATGATTGCTGTTTTTTGTTGTTCCTTAGATAATAATATCCATCATTGTTGCCATTGCTTCCATAATAGATAATGGCAAAATCACAACTATATCGTACGATATTTTTGTTTTTGTCTACTACTTTTATTGTGATGGAAGATGTTGAATCTTTTGGAAATGAATATTCCGTTCCATGTAAAGCTATTTTCAAGGCAACCATAAACTCATCCTTTATGACCTTAGCAACATAACGATATCCATCATCTGGGGGAGAAAGGATTAAATTATAATCGAAATCATATCCTCTGTTTCCATCTCGCAGTCTAGTTACAAGATGCCTTCTTCCGCTACCAATTAGGCGGAATTGGAATGTTAACCCGTATTTTTTTCGCATCTCAATTTGAACTTGCTTAATGATGTGTTCCAGTTCATTTCTAATGGGGCATACTCAGATTTTTTTACATATTCGTACATAGTTTAATATCTCCTTTCGCCCATGCCACCCATACAATCTTAATAATTGTATCGTTACAGTATATCATATTTTTGCCTTATGTCAATATCTCAAATTCACTTTTTGCGGTCATATGAAAATTAAATATCTGCGACAACGTCCTCCATTCTCCAACTCTTTGCTGGAAGAATCACTGCCGAGACTCCGATTATTTCGTTTATAATTCGTAGTTCCAGGCGCTGTCTATGCCGGAAATGACATATCATGTATTCAAAATCACTGTAGCCATGCCGTTTTCCATATGGAGAATGTATCAGGTATTCTAACATCATGGGATACCACAACGCCTTTCCATGATTATCGCATCGTTCATTTTTAATATATTCGATATTTTTTTCCAGTTCATCGCTGTACAGATAGAACAGTAGAAAACTCTCATGGTGTATTTTGCCGTAAAGTTCCTGATAAAATTCTACAATTTCATCGTCATCCAACAAATAAAATAAAATCAGGTATTCTATGATGTTTTGAAAAAAAGAATACTCTTAATACCTGATTGTACTCTTCCTCTGTCATCCAGGTGCACCATGCCAAATCAACCGGAGAGTAATCCCCCTCCCGGCAAATGTGGTACTCGGGTTTTTGCCGGGCAAGGTGATTCAATAACATAGATTTCCCCATTTCCTGGATTCCCTCTATAAATATGTTTTTCATTTGCGCATCCTCCGTTTTATAACTCCACTGTCCTGGTTGCAATTTTTTCCCGAAACCGGAAATCATGTTCCACAAATAGCATGGTTGGCTGGTATTCCAACAGTAATTTCTCAATTTGCATCCGGGAAAAAATGTCAATATAGTTTAAGGGCTCATCCCATATATAAAGATGGGCTGGGGTGAGCAGACTTGCTGCCAGCAGAGTTTTCTTTTTCTGGCCCTCGGAAAAATCTTGTATATTTTTTGAAAATTGTATCCGCTCCAAACCCAGCTGCCGGAGTATGGAGCAGAACAGACTTTGGTCCAGATTGCGTTTTCTGCAAAAATCCGGAATGCTGCCTGCCAAGCCAGAGGTGTCCTGATGAATATAGGAGATGACCAGTCCCGATGCAGTTTCGCAAATTCCATTTTCATTTATAGCTATAGTGGTATCCCGGGCTCCTGCTTTCTGTAATATCATCTGAATCAGAGTGGATTTTCCGCATCCATTTTCGCCATGCAGGGCAATGCGGTCTCCCTGGTTAATGGAAAATGTTACATCCGTAAAAACCGGAGTATCCATGTCTGGATATCTTAAAGTATAATCCTTGATATTTACAAGGGTATTTTTGTGATGAGAAAGCGGCATCAGTTTCAAATCCACGGATTTTTCCAAATCCACCAAAAGACCTTCTTTTTCTTCGATTTCCTGCTGGATTCTTTTTTCAATCTGTTTTGTCCGGCTTTGCATCTTTTTTGTTTTTGCACCGATATATGACCGTGTGCCCGCACTTCTGTCATGTTCTTTGACAGGGTCGAATCCGATTTTGGTATGTTCATTTTTGTCTGCCCATTTTGAGGTACGCATGGCTGCCTGCCTTAGTTTGTCAATCTCCCTGTGATGTTTCTCATTCTCGGCGATGGCGAATTGGTCTTTCCGCTGTTTGTCTTCCCACCAGCTGGAAAAATTTCCCCTGACGACTTCAATGGTTTGCCGGTTCAGCACCAGAACATGGTCGATACAGGCGTCCAACAAATCTCTGTCGTGGGAGACAAGGATAAAACCGTTCTTGGCAGAAAAATATTTTTTGATAATCTCCCTGGCGTTCTGGTCTAAATGATTTGTGGGTTCGTCTATAAGCAGAAAATCGTTTTCACCGGAAAAGAGAACCGCCAGCATAATCTTGGTGCGCTCTCCAGGGCTTAATGTCTGATAAGGCCGATAAAGAATCTCTGCACTTTCTCCCAATTGCGCCAGTTCACAGATTACACGCCACTGTTCACAGCCCGGTTTCAGCTCTTCCATGAATGCGGCAGCAGGCAGCTCCAGCTGGTGTTTTGAAATCTCATAGGGGAAATAGTCAAATGCGGCAGGGTGGCTGATGGTCCCGTTATAGGGATATTTTCCCAGTAGTAAATGCAGGAACGTGGTTTTGCCTTTCCCGTTCCTGCCGATAAAACCCAGTTTCCAATTGGTATCAATGGAGAAAGAGACGTCCTCAAATATATTATCAAAACTTCCCTCATAATAAAACGTAAGATGATTTACACGAATCTGTGCCATATACATTCCTCCTTTCGGATTGTGCCTGTAAAAACAGGAACCATTTGCTGCCAAACAGTTCCATTACATACGATAACCTCATATTTGGAGGGACGATATTGCGCACACAAAAAGAGAGGTTATGAGAACATAATCCACTTTTGGCAACATGATAAAACAGTATAGCATAATGCATACTGTTATAAATCTTCATGCAAACAAAAGTAAATTATCTTCTCAATGGAATCACCTCTCTTTTTAAGATGATGCCATTCTATCATCTTATATTTTCTTTGTCAATACCAGCAGAAAACCCGTTTTTATAGACAAATAATACAGGTAGTTAGTGATAAAAAAAGAACCTGTTTAAATCGTTTACTTAAAAGGTATCATATGGTATACTGTAAGATAGTCAGATGAAAAAGATGGGAAATTGTCAACATATCTTATAATGGAACAAATTACACCTTAATTTTGTGATTTATACCTTGTAATACGCATTTTATGTGTTACCGGATTGAGTAGTCCTGGAATGTGTGATGTGGAAAAAGTTTTTTATGTTTTAATCTGAACATTGCTGAAGTAAAAGAGATTCTATGGCTAAGTACAAGGAGGAAATAATATGTCAAAAGGAATGTCCAAGAAGTTAAACCAGTACCGGATTGAAGAGCGTTTGGTACGCGCCTTTATAATTGCATCCGGGATACCGGCAGTGGTTGCAGTGGTTGCCATGATTGCGCTGATTGTGGTTGCGAAAACTTATTCAGGGGCGCTCAGTAACTATGGTTTTGCTCAGGGAGATGTGGGGAAGACCATGACGTATTTTGCAGAATCAAGGTCGGCATTGCGAGCATGTATCGGATTTGATGACCCCGATGCAATCGAGAAGAATAAAAGCCTTCATGATGAGAGTGTAAAGCAGTTTGAAGAGAGCTTTGCCGCTTTGGAAAAGTCCATGGTATCCGAAGCCAACAAAAAAATATATAAGAATATCGCTGATAAATTAGTTGGCTACTGGGAACTTGAGAACGAAATATTGACGCTGGGGGCTACGTCGGACGGAGAGGCGTCAAAGAAAGCACAGGCAACAGCTATAAGTCAATTGGCGCCGAAGTTTGACGAAATCAGTGCAGAGATGGCGGAGATTATGGATATAAAGGTTGAACGGGGAAACAGCATTTCTGCTACCATGACAGCAGTGAGTATTTTGCTGGTGGTCTTGATTGTTGTTATTATTGCTGTTTCGCTTGTCATTTCCGTCCGTTTAGGTAGAAATATTGCAGCAGGCATCTCCAAACCTCTGGTTCAGTTGGGAGATCGTCTGGAAGAATTTGCCAAGGGTGATTTGTTCAGTCCGTTCCCTGTTGCGGAGACTAATGATGAGGTTTCCGATATGATTAAGTGTGCAAATGACATGGCGGAGTCATTGGATTTCATTATTTCTGATATGGAGCACATCTTAGGAAAGATGGCAGATTCCGATTATACTGTGAGAACCAAAGACCGCAGCAGATACATAGGAGACTTTAAACAGCTCTTTGATTCTTCCAAGCAGATGCGTGATTGTATGGTTGAGACCATGCGTTTCATAGAAGAGTCTTCCATGCAGGTAACAGCTGGTTCCGGCAACCTTGCGGAGACCTCCATCAGTATTGCTGAGGGCGCCACAGAGCAGGCAGGCGCAGTTGAGGAGGTTCAGGCAACGATTACCACCATTGCCGAGGCGGCAGAACAGGCAGCGGCTTCTGCAGAAGAAGCATACCAGCAGTCACAGAAATATGCGGATGTGGCAGATACCAGCAGTGC
>CAZSGT010000112.1:0-6262 GCA_964606215.1 uncultured Lachnospiraceae bacterium | reverse complement strand
GCTTACTGTATAAAAAACATGGTAGCAGGCTTTAACAATCCCTTGCCCTGCAGGACATAAATTCCTATCAGACATCCCATGTGGTCGTACAGCCACACCTTTTCCCCCTGTGAAAGCTGCGGCACCGGCTCCTGCAGACAGGAAATCTTCACCGGATTGCCGTTTGCCGGGTATGTATGGTATTCTTCCAGCACATGCACCCTCTTATATTCCGGGAACATGTCCGTCACCGAAAACATCCTGGTGGCAAGATTATCTTCCTTCACCAGTTCTTCCACTTCTTTCAGCGTCAGGGCATTCTGGATGGTAAAATCCTTTACCCGGGTACGAAGCAGGCTTTTCATTGCCGCCCCACAGCCCAGTTTTTCACCGATATCGTGACACAACGTACGGATATAGGTTCCCTTTGAACAGTTGACATCCATGGAAAAGGTGCCCTCCCGCATATTAATGTCAATATTTTCGATAGAAAATATGGTAACCTGTACTGGCTCCCGCTCTATCTCTATTCCCTGCCTGGCATATTCATACAATTTCTTTCCGTTAACCTTTTTTGCAGAATACATGGGCGGAATCTGCCCATAACTTCCCACAAAAGATAAAATGGTCTCCAGTATCTGTGATTCGGTTATGCCTGCAGTGTCTTTCTTTGCAAGCACCTGTCCGGAGGTGTCCTGTGTATCCGTCTTTATGCCAAGCACCGCCGTGGTACGGTAACATTTTTCTTTCTCTGTCAATAATCCACACAGCTTTGTGGCCTTTCCGATACATACCGGAAGCACGCCTTCCGCCTCAGGGTCTAATGTTCCTGTATGCCCGATGCGTTTCTGGTGCAGGATTTTTCGCAGTTTCGCCACCACGTCATGGGAGGTAAATCCTTTTTCCTTATAAATATTTAAAATACCATCCATAAGCGCACCTCCGTCTTTTTACATAGGGCGGGTGAGCATATGATATCTCCCGGCATCTGGTTACGTCAGCTGTTTTTCAATATGTAACGTCAGATTGTTTATGACATCCCGGTATGTTCCGCTCATGGTGCAGCCTGCCGCCTTCACATGTCCGCCGCCGCCAAAAAACATGGCAATTTGACTTACGTCTACGTTTCCATTGGAGCGCATGCTGACTTTAAATTTCTGCTCATCCTGCTCATGCATAAGAATAGCCACTTCCACCCCTTTGGTTACCCGCATCTCATCGATAATACCGTCCAAATCTTCTGTGGTAGCATTATAGAAATCTAATATTCTTCTGGTTACCACGGAAAAAATACACTTTCCGTCCAACACCCGCATACTTGCCAGAAGAGTCCTGCCAAGAAGCTGGGTCTGGGTGTTCGTTCTCTGATAAAAACATTCATCTATCAATTTAGAATACGGAACTCCCAGTTCCATTAAAAATCCGGCAATTTCCATAGTACGTCTGGAGGTATTTGTATGCTTAAATACCCCGGTATCGAAAATAATACCGATATACAATGCCGTCGCAATATCCAGCGTGATTTTTTCAGGTTCTAACTGCTCAAATAATACCTCGCAGGTAGAGCTGGCCTGCGGATTTGCAATGTTATGTTCTCCGAATGCGGTATTGCTGATATGATGATCAATGCATATGGTTTCTTTTGCACCGTCAAAATATTTCTGCGCTTCACCCAATCTATCAATAGAACTGCAGTCCAGCGAAACAAACAAATCGTATCTTACATCCATCCCGTATTCGCTTTTTATCTGCTCTGCCCCAGCCATAAACCGGAACGTTTTGGGTACTGTCTCCATATAGCAGTCCACCTGCTTATCCGGATATTGTTTTCTCACGTAATTGTAAAGTGCCAGACAACTTCCCACACAGTCCCCATCGGGGCGGATATGTCCGGCAATCCCAATCGCCTTCGCATCTGCAATGCGTTCTAATAACAATCCCATATTCTGCCCTTTCTAATTTTCATACAAACGCCGGCTCACAGAGCATGTCAGCATTTGTTTTCCATATCTGTCTCTAGTTTTCTGCGTCTGTCTCCCCTTTAATATCCACGCCTACTGTTCAGCATCTGTGTCTTCTTCAACATCTGCCTCTTCCGTATTCGTTTCTCCATTAATCTGTGCAATACGTCTGGACATATTTACCCCGTATTCAATAGAATCATCCACGATAAAGGTCAGTTCCGGTGTGTTGCGCAGATTGAGGTTTTTCGCAAGCATGGTGCGGATATATGGCGCCGCTTTTTTCAGTCCTGCCGCTGTATCCGTTTTTGCCTGTTCGTCACCGTATACGCTGACAAACACTTTTGCAAATTTTAAATCCGGCGTAACCTCACAGGATACCACCGAAGTCATGGGGGCAATCCGTGGGTCCTTAATTTCCCGGCTTAATATTTTACTAATCTCCCGCTGGACTTCTTCATTCATACGGGAATACTTTACACTGTTTTTTCGCATTATCTTGGCACCTCCACCATAATATATGCCTCTCCCTGGTCTTCTACTAAAAAGTCGCCAAACCCTTTAAATACCAGACCACACTCGTAACCGGCATTGACATCTTTTACATCATCTTTAAAGCGCTTCAAAGACTCTAATTCGCCCTCGAAAATCTGCTCGCCCTCTCTGCTGATACGGACTTTGCATCCACGGACAATCTTGCCGTCAAGCACATAAGAACCAGCAATATTTCCCACACCGGACGCCTTGAATATCTGGCGGATTTCTGCATGGCCAACTACCTGTTCTTCGTATACCGGCTCCTGCAGACCCTTCATGGCAGCTTCCACATCATTGATAGCGTCATAAATGACCTTGTACTGACGCAAATCTACCTTTTCCCTGTCTGCAATATCTCTTGCCTGGTTATCCGTGCGTACGTTAAAGGCAATGATAATAGCATTGGATGCGCTGGCAAGAGTAACGTCGGAAACCGTAACGGCGCCCACGCCGCCATGGATAATCCGGACAGCCACCTCTTCATTACTAAGCT
Source organism: uncultured Lachnospiraceae bacterium (assembly GCA_964606215.1). Lineage (GTDB taxonomy): Bacteria > Bacillota > Clostridia > Lachnospirales > Lachnospiraceae > CAZSGT01. The sequence goes on along the minus strand of CAZSGT010000112.1, from coordinate 3,292 downwards.
TTAACAAGCTTTGTTTCACAGCCTCTACAGAACCCTGTACATCGGCTTTTACAATAATATTCAGTTCCTTGATATTACCGGCCTGAATCTGGGAGAACAGACCTTCCAGGGACAGCTTGGACTTTGTATCGTCAATCAGGCGCTCTCTGCCCTGCTTAATATATATCTCGGAAATAGACCGTGCTTCCTTATCGGTATCGGTTACCATGAAAATCTCTCCGGCTTCCGGTACGTCATGAAGACCGATAATCTCCACCGGTGTAGAAGGCGCCGCCACCTTCACGCGCTCTCCGTTTGCATTCATCATGGCACGCACTTTACCATATGCGGAACCAATAGCAATGTTATCACCCACACGCAGCGTACCTTTCTGAACAAGTATGGTTGCCACAGGACCACGTCCCTTATCCAGACGTGCCTCGATAACGATACCACGCGCTTTTCTGTCCGGATTGGATTTTAACTCACAAACCTCTGCGGTCAGAAGAATCATCTCCAACAGTTGGTCGATGCCCTCTCCAGTATGGGCAGAAACCGGCACAAATACGGTGCTGCCGCCCCAGTCCTCCGGAATCAGTTCATGTTCCACCAACTCCTGTTTTACTCTCTCAATATTCGCACTTGGCTTATCAATCTTGTTGATGGCAACAATAATTTCAATGCCTGCCGCCTTGGCATGGTCAATAGCTTCCACGGTCTGAGGCATAACACCGTCGTCCGCTGCTACAACTAAAATAGCAATATCCGTAGATTTTGCACCTCTTAAGCGCATGGATGTGAAGGCCTCATGACCAGGAGTATCCAGGAACGTAATCAGCTGTCCCTCTTTTTCAACCATATACGCACCGATATGCTGTGTGATACCGCCTGCCTCTTTATCCGTAACATGAGTCTCACGGATGGCATCCAGCAGGGAGGTTTTACCGTGGTCAACATGACCCATAACGCACACAACGGGAGGTCTCTTTACAAGATTTTCTTCTGCTTCTTCATCCTCCTTCAAAAGTTCTGCAATTACATCGACTTTCTCTTCCATCTCTGCAATGCAGTTGTATTCCAAAGCGATTTCTTCCGCTTCCTCAAAGGTAATTTCATGGTTGATGGACACAATCTGTCCCTGCAAAAGCAGCTTCTTTACCACAGCCGCCGGTGCCTGTTTCATCTTATCGGCAAGTTCTTTAATGGTCATTTTCTCCGGCAGTACAATATTGCGGATACCATCTTCCGGCTCCTTCGGTGCCGCTACTGGTTCCGGCTTAATAAACGCACCCTTACGGTTGGGGTCTTTGCGTTTCTTTCTCTGTAAAAATTCCTCATATTCATCCATTTCTCCACGTCTGCGGTCTTTTCCGTAACGCTGTTTTGCAGAGCGGGAATCATTTTTATTGCCTCTCTGCTGACGGCTGGCTTTTACTTCCGGCTTAATGGCATCAATGCTGTTCTGGCTCTTTTCAAAACGGTCAATTACTCCCCTGCCGCCACGGTTACCTTCCCTGCCGCCACGACTGTCACGATTTCCATTAAATCCACCACGGTTATTATTATCTCTGCCACCACGGCTGTCCCGGTTTCCGCTAAATCCACCGCGGTTATTGCCTTCCTTGCCGCCACGGCTGTCCCGGTTTCCGCTAAATCCACCACGGTTATTATTATCTCTGCCACCACGGCTGTCCCGGTTTCCACTAAATCCACTGCGGTTATTACCCTCTCTGCCGCCACGGTTTTCTCTATTCTCCCGGTTTCCGTAGTTATCCTTGTTATTTGTACGGTTATCCTTGGAATCCCTGGAGGATTTGCCAGCAGATACGTTCTGCTCTTTCGTTTCTTTCTTTCCGCTCTTTTCTGCCTCTGTCTGAGCTGTTTCTTCCCGCTGTTCCTTTACGGTAGCTTCTTTTTTCGGCGCAGCATTCTCCGTTTTCTCTTTTTTTGCTGCCGTCTTTTCCACAGCCCCCTCCTGTACCTGAGGTTTTTCTGCTTTCGCCGTCTTTTCTTCCTTTACAGGCTGCGTCTCTTTAGCCGGTGAAGAAACACTTTTAGCCCCGGCTTTTCCTGCGGCAGTTTCCTTCTTCGGAGCATCTTTCTTTCCTGCACTTTTCTTTGCGGTTTCTTTTTTGTCTTCTCCCTTTTTATATGGAGGATTTTTCGGGTCCTTAAACTGCTGCATCAAAAATCCGATTGCGGCATCTTCTATACTGCTGTTTGCACGCTTCGCTTCAAAACCGTTATCATTGAGAAGCTTAATCACGTCTTTATTTTCTACATCAGGAAACTGTCCCTGCTGCAGACTCTTTGTGATATCCATAATTTTCATTTTTGCCATATATCATATTCCTCCTGGTTCATGTTCTTTATTATCGCATCGGCCAACCCATTGTCCGTCACCGCAAGGGATGCCCGGATTTCTTTTCCCATGGAATGCCCCAGGGCATCTTTGTCGGAAAAGATAAAGATTGGCACTTCGTAAAATGCACACATGTTTGTAAACTTCTTTTTTGTATTATCGGATGCATCTCCTGCTACAATCACTACACAGGCACTGCCGTCTTTCACCGCTTTCTCTGTGAGAAACTCGCCGCTTACCACATTTCGGGATTTCTGTGCCAGTCCAATGTAGGATAAAACCTTACTCTGCACCATGTTCCACCATCTCCTTTTCTATCCGGTCATACACTTCCGGAGATATGGAAATTTTTAAGGAACGCTCCAATGCTTTCCTTTTTTTTGCCGTCTGGAAACAGGAAAGCTTGTTACATATATATGCCCCCCGCCCATTACGTTTTCCTGTTTCATCAAATACTACCGTATCTTCCGGCGTTTTTAAAATACGCACCAGTGTATTTTTATCAAACTGTCCACCACAGCCGGTACAGGTACGCGCAGGAATTCGTTTTGTCTTCATCCAATGCCCCCATTCTAAACCTGTGCATCACTCTTAATATCTATTTTATAACCGGTCAGCCTTGCCGCCAGTCTTGCGTTCTGTCCTTCTCTTCCGATGGCAAGAGATAACTGGTAATCGGGAACAACAACACGTGCCGTCTTTTCTTCCTCATCCACATTAACGGAAATTACCTTTGCAGGGCTCAGTGCATTTTCAATCAGAACTTCCGGATTTTCGCTCCAGGTAATGATATCAATCTTTTCACCGTTTAACTCATTCACCACCGCATTTACACGGGAGCCATTTACACCTACGCAGGCGCCCACCGGGTCTACGTTTGGCTCTTCGCTCCAGACTGCCATCTTGGTGCGGGAACCGGCCTCGCGGGCCACGGAGCGGATCTCCACGGTG
>CAZSGT010000111.1:0-6264 GCA_964606215.1 uncultured Lachnospiraceae bacterium | reverse complement strand
AAATTTCGGAGGCATCGTCCAGCTTTCCATACTGGATGAGCCGGCGGATGCGCTGGTTGATGCGGCCGGTGTCTATTGCATTTGTATCTGTTGAATTTGTAGCCATAAAGTCCTCCTGATAACCAATTCAGTAACTTAAACTATCCATATAATAACAGAGAAAAGTTAAAAAGTGAATACGTTAGTCAAAAATCCCTGGAAGCCTTGAAAATATATATGATTTTAGGTATAATAATCTTCATCACAAAATTTTATGGGAAAGGATATATGATAATGTATAAAGAATTCATTGATAAACTAAAACCACTGCCCAAATTTAACTTAAACTGGTATCATGGTGTGGACGAATATTCAGATGGGGATATAGAAGATGATATTATTAAAATGATTGCAGAAAACAATCCGGAGGAGTATACGGATGCTATTGACAAGAATTTCACCTGGCCGACATATTATTATTTGGTGAGAACACGGAAAAACATTATAAATTGGTATCCTTTTAAATCTGATGCAAGTGTGTTGGAAATAGGATGTGGTCTGGGAGCGCTTACAGCAGAATTATGTGACAGGTGCAGCTCGGTAACAGCAGTGGAACTATCAAAAAGAAGAGCGACGGCTGCGTTATTGAGATGCCGGGAAAAAGATAATTTAGAGATTATTGTTGGAAACCTCAACGATATTTCTTTTGAGAAGAAATTTGACTATATTATTTTGAATGGTGTATTGGAGTATCAGGTAGGATATACGAATACGGAGAATCCATATCGTGATTTTCTGATAAAAATAAAAGGTCTCTTAGCGCCCCAGGGGAAATTGTTGATTGCAATTGAGAATCAATACGGCTTAAAGTATTGGTGCGGAGTTCCGGAGGATCATGCGGGAATTCCTTTTACGGGCATAAACCAATATTCACTTATGGAGCATAAGGCGAAGACATTTTCCAGGGAAGGATTAGCCAGATTAATCAGGGAAAGTGGTTTTAAACATCAGTTTTTCTATTATCCGCTGCCAGATTATAAATTGCCGGTGGTGATATATTCCCAGGACTACCTGCCCAAAAAGGATGATTTGGCAGATGTAAATTTTTACAGCTTAAACCCAGGTACGTATCTTGCGGATGAACAGGCTCTTTATAATGATGTAATAGAAAATGGGGTATTTGAGTTTTTTGCCAATTCATTTTTGGTGGAGTGCAGTGATTCGGAGGATGTGGGAGAGTGTAAGTTTGCAGTATTCAATGAAAAACGTGTTGGAGAATATAGATTGGGAACCAGAATTATGGGGGATAAGTATGTGGAGAAATTTCCTTTGGCCACAAACGAAAATGTGCAAAACCATATGTGCAATATCCAATCCAATCTTAACGAGATGAAAGAAAAGGGGCTTTATGTGATTGAACAGGAGCTCACAGAAGGCACATTAAAATCGCCTTACATGAAAGAGATGCGGGCAGAAGATTATTTGATAGATGCATACATAAAAGGAGATACAGAGGAGATTCTTGCAATTTATCAAAAATTATACGAAGATATTATACAATCTTCGAATGAAGTGGATTGGGAGAAAAATGCCATTTACGATTACGGATTAAATGCTACACGGGACCCTGAGAAATTCGGCATTATCCTTGAAAATGGATATATAGACATGCTGTTCAGAAATGCATTTTATTGTGACGGTCATTTTGTCTGGTTTGATCAGGAGTGGAAATTAGAAAATATACCAGCAAAGTATATGATTTTCAGGACCATATCATTTTTCTATGGTGCACATGAGGAAATAAGCAGTGTGCTGCCGCTTATGGATGTCTATGCTCATTTTGACATTGACCCTGAACTGCAGGAGATATTTATGGAAGTAGAAAATAAATTCCAGAGTCTTGTGCTGGAGGGGAAACATAAAATATTAACCGGTAAATCTAAAGAAGAAACAAGGAATATCGTCATAAAAAACATAAACAAAATAATATCGGGATAGCAAAATCATTGACATTTTTTACAAATGCGGTTAATATATACTATATAGTTGTCGATATAATAATCGAGGAGAAACACTGAACATGGAGAATAGTACGAAAAAAAAGGGCAAGTCGCGTAAGAAGAATAAGAAAATTATCGCATTGATTGCAGTTCTTGTGCTAATTATATTGGTTTTGACGGGAGTGGTGCTGTATATGCTGTTGGCACCTAAGGATAAACCCTCAAAAGGGGATGTCCGGCCAATCGTTATGACAGAAGACAATGCAAAGGATGTGATGGAGGATCTTCAGGATGACAGCTGGGACACCAGATACAATTGCAGGATGACTAATTCCTGGACTTTTGAAGATGGTGAGGCAGAGTCAGAAGATGCTTACGTGGCGAATACAGACTATAACCACTATCCCATTTATTTTGAAGTGCAGATAGATGAGACAGAGGAGATAGTGTACAAATCTCCGACGATTCCCGTTGGTTCAGAGATTAAAGGATTAACTCTGGATAAGCCTCTTGCAGCAGGTAATTATCCGGCTACGGTCATTTATCATCTGATAAAGGAAGAGGATGGGGAAGAAGTTAGTTCTGTTGGTTTCACTATTAACATCCGAGTGTTGCACTGACATAATCAATATCGATGACTATGTTTCAGAAGCGATACGGGAGTATATTTAATTCAAGGAGGAAAAAGAGATGAAGAAAAAGATTATTTCACTGTTGCTCGTTGCCGCATTGGTAACAGCAGGTAATGCAACGGCTGCATCAGCAGCTGTACCGACTGGTACTGGAACAGCCGGTGTTTATTCACCCACAGAGATTATTGATGTGGTTGTTCCTACACATTTCAAACTCGCATTCAACCCTATGAAGGTAGCGGTTAAAAATGATGATTACAATGCGAGCACAGAGATTTTGTCCGGAACATATGCTATCCAGAACAGAAGTACTATTCCTATGCAGGTGGAGGCAGCCTTTAAGGTGACACCGGGTACTCAGGCAAAGAACGTAACAGCAGAGCAGGTTGCAGCTGACAATGCAGAGACAGATGCAACGAAAGTCAGCAAGATGCTTGCAGAGTTTTCTCTGGATGTTCAGGTTTCTGCAGTTGGCGCAGTACCAACGCTTCCTACAGCAATTGATGCCAAAGCAGATGACTCTAAGGATGACGCACGTACAGTTACTGCAGTAGAGGGAAATGCTTCCACAAACATTATCAAGATAGGTAAGGCTTCTACAGAGACTTTACCTCTGGTAACATCTACTGGTGACAAGATTAAGTTTATGCTTGACAAGGGACCATACAAGCTTGTTTACGACAAGGATACTGATAAGGTTACGTATCAGGTAAGCACAGGTACTTTTGACACAGTGGCATTTACTTTCACTGGTACTACACTTCAGAATACAGAGAAGTGGAATAAGGTTACTACTGCTCCTAAAGTAGACGTTACTTACACATTGACACAGCAGACAGCAGGTGCATATGCAGCTACTCCGTTTAATCTGAATTCCAAGGCAGTAGTACAGGAGAAGGGCGATGTTGAAATTACATCCGGCGGCACTGCTGCAAAGGCATATGTGTTTGCAAAGAAGCCTAGTGTAGCAATGGATATTACGGATCCTACAGTGCCTAAGGCTGGTCAGAAGGTTACTATCCAGAGCCTGGTAAAGAATGCAAAGGCTGATGCAACGAATGCTCTTGAAAGCTTAGGTACTTATGAAGTTGATACTACTGATGCTGCAAATCCAGTTTATAAGTATACAGTAAATGATCAGATTGGATTGGATCAGGGTTACTACAAGGTTACAGTAGGTGGTCAGTTCTTTGTTCTTAAGGTAAAATAGTCTAAAGGGTCTATTGATACGACTGGAACATTATAAAAACGATGAGAAACTCGTAAAGCGTGTTTCTCATCGTTTTACTTAAATTATTTGTGAGAAAATGGTTTTGACTGATGTCTCATTCATGTGGTTCAGTAATTGTTTTATGAACGGTATGAATGATATATCAGTGAAATGATATGGTTACATCTGGTATGTTATAGCGAATGCAACATAGTGAATTCAGACAGAGAGCATACTGTATGGAGTATGCAGGAGGACTTATGAAAAGAAAATGCAGAATGATATCTATGATTTGTGTAATTGCTGTGGTGATATCCCAGTTAACATGTAATGTGTTCTGGCAAAGCGAATATTTTGTGAACAAGGCTTCTGCTGCGGAATATCAAAGTGTTCAGGGAGAGCTGGAATTGGGGAAACCTCTTTTGGCAGAACTGGACTGGCAGGTATGCAGAGAGGCTCTTTTTGAATTTACTCCACCGGAGACGGACACGTATGTATTTTATTCTATGGCAGATGACGCTACAGCTGCCAATTTATATGCTTATAACGAATACATGGTGTTACTTGCAAGCGATGGCATGAGAAGCGGCAGGAATGAGAATTTTTCGCTGGAATGTGAATTGACAGGAGGTAAAAAGTATTATTTTGGTGCTTTATATGCAGAATCTGCTTCGAAAGTCGGTTCTTTCCAGGTTGTTATCAGAAAACTTATCAAGGAAGAGGAGATAAGCAATCAACCCGTACTGCCACTGAGTCAGAATGGTCTGGGCTATGAGATTCATTCAGAAGGAGAGTATGTCTATGCACAGTTTGTGCCACCGGCGGACGGATATTATAATATTTATACAAAAAATGCCTGTGGGAAGACCAGGGTGTGTGATGAGAATTGTGGCTGCGCCCTGCCATGTGATTGTTTGAGCGAGGCAGCATTGACCATATATGAAAAAGATGAGCACGGAAAGCTAAATACTTTGTACTTTGCCGATGCAGGTTCCTCCGGAGGTACGGTGTTATATAATTATTTTAAGAAAGATAAGACATATTATATAGAGATGAATGCAGCGGATTATAAAAAGACAGGTAAGTTTAAACTTTGCGCGGATACAGGATTGAGTCAAGCGCCAGTAGACCTGTTGGAACCTGGGAAGTCAGTGGAAAGGTTTATTAATGGCAGCCAGGATGCCCTGGTGTATAAAATAGTACCGGAGACCACTGGAAAATATCGCTTGTCAAGTCATGGACAGGGATTATACATGACATTATATAATACGCAGATGCAGAAGCTTCTCGTAACAGATGATTATTATGATGGATTTGAGGAAGAAATTCAATTAAATGAAGGACAGAGTTATTATATTGTTTTGCGGGCAAATACGCTGCAGACATATTCTCTGTCACTGCTGTTGGAGCAGATGTCACCCAGTGCCAGCAAGGAACCATTAGAAACGGCTGAACCCTCGCCATCAGAAGGACCATCTCCATCCAGTACGCCGTCAGGGACCGGGGAACCGTCTCCGTCCAATACGCCGTCAGAGACAGGGAAACCTTCCGTAACGGATGCTCCGTCTGAAGGTGAGGATGATAAGACAAACATATCTATTAAAAATGTGGTGGTCACGCCGGTGAAGGATCAGGTTTATACAGGAAAAGCTCTTTCTCCAGTTGTCAAGCTTACCTACCGTGGCACTGTGCTTAAGGTAAATAAGGACTATAAGGTTGCGTATAAAAATAACAAAAATATAGGTAAGGGAACGATAACCATAACTGGTGTGGGAGCTTATAAGGATAAAAGAACGGAGTCATTTAATATTGTACCGGGTAAGGTGACGATAAAGAAGGGAAAAAGAACCGCTCAAAAACGTAAGCTCTCACTGACCTGGAAGAAGGTAAAGGGGGCAACGAATTATGAAATTACGTATTCCTATTCTTCCAAATTTAAGAAGAGCAAGAAGAAGACTGTCAAGAGATGCAAGGTTACATTGAAACTGACATCATCAAAGAAGTGCTATGTCAAGATACGGGCATATAAGAAAGTGGGTAAGACCAAATATTATGGTGCAATGAGTAAGAAGAAAAAGTATTAGAAGGAAAAACATATGGATGTACCTGTGAGAGCATGTTTTACGCGAATTAATGTGATACTGTGTATGTTTGCGTCCCTATGAATCGTTTCATAGGGACTGTTTTCTGTCGCTGCTGATTTTTTAGCGGTTTACGTAAAAAGAAAGGAAGAGACTTATGAAAAACATTCTTCTTCTGAAAGGAAGCGGCGTTTATGATGCAATAAGAATTTATATTGACGAGCTGGCAGTGGGATTTCAAAAGTTAGGTTATAATACCATTGTTCTGGATTTTGAAAAATCGAATCTGGGAGAGCGCTTAGAGTGGATTATAGACACGTATCCTTTGTATGCGGTTCTAATCGTGAATAATGCTATTGACA
>CAZSGT010000110.1:0-6294 GCA_964606215.1 uncultured Lachnospiraceae bacterium | reverse complement strand
CGGACTTTTCACATATATTTACAATGGATTCAAGTTTTGAATATTCATCGATACTCAAGGTGATAGCGATTTCATCGTAAGCATTGGTTTCCAGCAAAGCACCCAGCTGGGAAATCTGTCCCGCCATCTTTACGTTGCGGTATTCAAAATCTGCATCCTGGTTATCATCCAGAATACCGTGGACATAGTAACCCCATTCCGGATGTGAGCGGAGTCTGTCAATGTAATTTACCGCAGTACGGCTGTAACCCACCAGGAGTACATGTTTCTGGTTCCTGCCATGTCTTCGCATGGATTTAAGGATTTTGTGGACAGTTACCCGGAAAATATAGTCCAGCGTGAAATTCAATATAAAGAAGATACCCATAAACAGACGTGCATAGTTGGTCTGTTTCATAAAATACAATACGGCTGCCGTGTATACGATTCCGAATATATTCGCTTTTAGCAGGCTGAAAAACTCGGAGCGGATTCCCTTTGCCCGTTTTGGGTTATACAAATCACAGGAACTGTAAATAAATATAAAACAGGGAATCAGGAATATAAGCATACGTGCATAGTATGCCGGGGACTGGATATATCCAGAGGGAAAGGAAATGTATCCCTCCTGAATCAGAAAACTTACCGTATCGTCGTAGCGCAGGTAATATGCGCCCATATAGGAAGCAACCAATATAGCAACATCAATAATCATGTGCAATAAATTCAGTAATTTCTGGTTATCTTTTATCATATAAACACTCCAATCGTATGTGGATTTCTCAAATTGTAAAATGTCTGGATGCCGGGGAGGAAAGGAAGTATTTTCCATTTAGACATCACACATACAAGGTTTATTATATAACAGTTTCATCAAAAAAACCATACTCATACAAGAAAACTCAAAATTTCACATTGCCGTCACAAAATATTGTTAGACTTTAGATTGTACAAAGAAATTCCAGATATTGGAGTGTATGTAGATTTCAGAAAAGAGAGGGACGCCATGTCAGATAATAAATATGAACAGGATGAAAATATCATAGATACCACTATGAGGGAGATTTCTGTGCAGGAAGAAAATGGGAACCAGAACACAGTTATCCAGGAGAGCGAAAACGTAGAACGGACTGTGGACACGCAGAAGGAGGAAAAACTGGTCGGGACCACGGAATTCCAGCTGGTAGACAGTCCGGATGATGCCGAAGAGGAAGAGCGGATTCGCAGAGAGCGCAGGGAAGAGATTGAGAGGCAGCGGGCGGCAAGAAAGGCAGCCATGCAGGGAAGACAGTCTGTAAATACCATGCCGGGATACCCTGTCAGACAGAACCAGTACAATACTCCGTGGGCAAATGCCGGGCAGGGAGCACCTTATGGACAGGGATTAAATGAAAACGCAAACAGTCCCTATCAGCATTTAAGTCCTCTCCCAGGACAGAACCGGTCTCCTTACGGGGCAAACGGTTCGGGACAAATACCACCAGTCGGCAGACCTCCAATGACAAACCAGAGAAAAAATAATGAAAAGTGGGGGGCGCTGCACTATATAGCCATAGCCATGGTTGCCTTGGTTTTTGGGTTCATGGCCAGCGCCGGGTTTAAAGTTTTACAAAATGCTGCGGGTACCGGCGGCACAGGTATTTCCGGAGGGGCGATTCCCACCACGGCGCCCATAGAGAAAAAGGACGTTAAAACCACAGATTCCGGTAATGCCACAGGTGGAGCAGTATCTGCACAGATTAAGGATGTATCTGGTGTGGTGGACAATATCATGCCAGCCATTGTGGCGATTAACTGTACAGTGCAGGGTCAGTATTCCATTTTTGGCCAGTTCTATGGCGGTAGTGACGTATCCAGCAGTGGTTCTGGTATTATCGTCGGACAAAGTGACGATGAATTGCTGATTGTAACCAACAATCATGTAATTGCTTCGGCAAAATCCATTTCCGTACAGTTCATTGACGACAAGGTTTACGATGCGAAGGTGAAAGGCACGGATTCCACCGCGGACCTGGCAGTACTGGCGGTTAAGACAAAAGATTTGACCAGTGATACAAGGAGTGAAATAAAGATTTCGCAGTTAGGTGATTCTGATGCAGTGAGAGTGGGCGAGGTGGCGATTGCCATCGGCAATGCTCTGGGCTATGGACAGTCTGTGACTGTGGGATATATCAGCGCCAAGGACAGGGAAGTTTCCGCTACGGATGGGCAGTCCGGCGCCAGCGGTACCAAGATGAAATTATTGCAGACCGATGCAGCCATAAATCCGGGAAATAGCGGCGGCGCCCTGTTAAATATCCAGGGAGAAGTTATCGGCATCAATTCTGTGAAATATGCATCGGAAGAGGTCGAAGGAATGGGGTATGCAATTCCGATTTCCATAGCGGTTCCCATCATCAATGAATTGATGGACAGAGAGGACTTGAAAGAAAATGAAAAAGGGTACCTGGGAATTTCCGGAACGACAGTAGCAACCAGTTCCCTGGACTATAATATGCCGGACGGTGTATATATTAATGAAGTATCGGAAGGCGGTGCGGCGGACCGTGCAGGTATCATAAAGGGAGATATCATTACAAAGATTAACGGAATTGCCGTCAGCAGTATCGAGGGCCTGCAGGAGAGAGTCAACAGCTACCGGGCGGGCACGGAGGTATCTATTACCTTACAGCGTGCCAAAGAAGGCGTTTATCAGGAACAGACTGTAACCGTCACGCTGCAGGATGAAAAATCCGTACAGAGCCTTCAGGGTGGTGCAACCGCGACGCCAGAACAGAGAGATAATGAAAATGAATTTGACGATTATGACGAATTTTTCAGCAATCCCTTTGAAGGCTGGTTCGATTGGTAGAATCCGCAAATTCATTTAAAAGGTGAATCCGTTTCGCTTACACGTAATTTCACAAACCGGCACATTTATGTTAGAATGTATGGCATAGATGTGCCGGTTTTTACTCTACAGGAAGTTTTTCCGAATTTCCTGTAGAGTAAAAACGCCCTGCGGGGATGCGCACTCGCGGGAAAAAGGAGGAGCTGCTTTATGAAACAAATCATTTCTGTATGGCTGGAGCGTGTGTTTGAGAAGGTTCCTTTTTCAAGGGATTCAGAAACCCTTCGGGCAGATTTGGAAAAAACATTAGGTCAGGAATTTGACGAGAGAAAAGAGCAGGGTGAAAATGAAGTTGCGATTATCAGAGATATGTTAGAAGCTGGGGAGAGCATTGAAACATTATCACCCAAACATGGTTGTTCCGAGGAAAAAATAAAAGAAATTATCTCCACGGAAAATGTTTTGGATTTGCCGGAGGTAAAAAAATATTTCCAAAAATATAAATGGAATGCAATCATTCTTTCCCTGTGCGGAATGTTTTTGTGGAATCTGCTTTACAGTGTGGTTTTTTATTTTTCACTGTCTTCCCTCGTACTGAGCCTGGTTCTTGCCGCGATGATTATTCTTTGTATGCGGTTTGTTATAAAAAGGCAAAAACGGTTTCTTGCGGACACGAATTTTTTTGCATGTAAAATGAATGCAGATGGTAAAATATTTATAAAAAAGATGTATGACAGATATGCGAAAAAAACAATCAACAGTATCTGTTTGCTGATTACGTTTTTATTTTACAGTCTGTTTGCATATGCATATTCGGTTTTGTCCTCCAAGTACAGCATGAACGATATTTTGCAGCAGATTTCCAGCAGCAGTTCGATTTTTATTCTTATTGCTTTTTTGACGGCGAAAAATATATTATGTTTTTATGGTCTGCAGAAATTTTTTGTCAAGGAGAGAGCAGAGCGCTATGGCAGGCATTTGAAAAAAATCATATTGTATTCTTCGGTGGGCTGGCTGGTTTGTGACAGCATTCTTTTGCTGTTTTTCAGAAAAAGCAGCGGAGTATTTAACGTCTGCCTTTTAGCTATATTTTTGTATTCCATTGTTTTACTTATCTATAATCTGACAATAAGAAACCGGCTTGTATTCAAAAATATAGTGGTAAATGTAAGGAGAATTACGGCAGTTTCCATGGTTGTGATTATAATTGGATTGTATACGGTGATGTCCAGTGATAACTATTTTACACAGCCATATATCAATAAAGTTTCCGTGGTAGAGCACCATGATAATCCGGTATCTTACAATGAAGATACCGGCGTATATACCATTACCACAGATAAAGATGATTTTAAAGTTTTACAGCTGACAGACATTCATCTTGGCGGAAGTTTGTTTTCTGCCAGACAGGATATAAAGGCGTTGGATGCCTGTTACAAATTGATTGAGGCTGCCAGGCCGGACTTTGTGGTTGTCACCGGGGATATGGTTTTTCCCATGGGAATTATGTCTTTTTCCCTGAATAATAAAGCACCCGTGGAACAGTTTGCAGCGTTTATGCGCAATATTGGAATTCCATGGGCATTTACCTACGGCAATCATGATACGGAGGCGATGGCGTGCATTACGGCAGAAGAGTTTGATAGTCTGATGAAATCCCTGTCCTTTAAAAGCTCTGCCAATCTGCTCTATCCCTATATACAGCCGGATATTTATGGACGCAGCAATCAGATGATAGAGATTCGCAGTACGGACGGCACATTGATGCAGGCGCTGTTTTTAATTGATTCCAATGATTATATCCCGGAGGCGTCCGGCATCAATGAATATGATTATATCCGGGATGACCAGGTGGAATGGTATAAAAAGAATGTTCTCGCACTGGAGGAACAGGAGGGGAGAAATATAAACTCTATGATATTCTTCCATATACCACTGCAGGAATACAAAACTGCCAACAATCTGTATGAGAATGGCAGTGACCAGGCTGCCTACTATTATGGGGAACTGGGAGAGTCCATGATTGATAAAATCTGCACTTCGGAATATCCCAGCAGGCTGTTTGATACGGCGGTGGAGCTGGGCAGTACCAAGGCGATGTTTTGCGGGCATGACCACTACAACAACCAGTCTCTGGAGTACAAGGGAATCCGCCTTACATATGGATATAGTATTGATTATCTGGCAATGCCGGGAATTGAGGACGATGTGGAACAGAGGGGAGCTACGCTGATTACCATTGATAAGTCCGGTGATTTTGAAATTACACCTTACCGGCTGAAGGATATTCAGTAAAAACAGGACAGATTAGAGAAAGAAGGGGTTTATATGGGAAGCCGGATGGACATGATAAACGGCTCGCTGGGAGATAAGATTATCAAATATACGATACCGCTTGCTGTAACGGGGGTTTTGCAGCAGCTGTTTAACGCGGCAGATCTGGCGGTAGTCGGGCGGTTTTCCGGCAAGGAGGCTATGGCAGCGGTTGGAGGCAACGCGCCGGTTATCGGGCTGCTGATTAATCTTTTTGTTGGAATTTCTCTGGGGAGCAATGTTATTATTGCCAAATCTATCGGTCAGAGGGATGATGAGAATATTTCAAAGGCAGTACATACGTCGGTGGTGGTGGCTCTGCTGGGAGGATTGTTCCTTACCGTGCTGGGGGAGCTTCTGGCTCCTGAAGTTGTAAGTATGCTGGATGTTCCAGGGGATGTATACCCGTTGGCAGTAAAATATTTGCGGATTTATTTGGTCGGGATGCCGGTGATTTTGCTTTATAACTTTGAAGCAGCAATTTTCCGAAGCTGCGGAAATACCCAGACGCCATTGATTGCTCTGGTGGTTTCTGGCATTTTGAATGTTGTCCTCAATCTGTTTTTTGTCCTGAGACTGGGTATGGATGTGGATGGCGTTGCGACAGCAACGGTATTTTCTAATCTTATCAGTTCAGCAATCTTGTTTGCAGCATTGATAAAAACAGAACTGGCAATCAAAATCAATCCTCGGAGGCTGCGTGTGTATGGAGATGTGCTGGGACAAATTCTGAAGATTGGGATTCCTGCAGGCATACAGGGAATGATTTTTTCGTTTGCCAATATTATCATTCAGTCGGCAGTCAACAGTCTGGGAACGACGGTAATGGCGGCTTCTTCGGCGGCTTTTAATCTGGAAATTTTCTCTTACTACATCATGAATTCCTTTGGTCAGGCGTGCACGACATTTGTGGGGCAGAACTACGGAGCCGGGAAGGGTGAACGCTGCCGGAAAACGTTGAAACTCTGTCTTCTGCAAAGCCTGGTGAGCACTGCGGTGGTCAGCGTGTTGATTCTGCTGTTCAGTCGTCCATTGCTCAGTATTTTCAATACAGACCCGGATGTGATTGCGGCAGGGAGAATTCGGTTAGAATATATTTTCTTTGCGTACCTGTTCAGCTTTGCACAGGAGGGTCTGTCGGGCTATTTGAGAGGCTTTGGTGTTTCTTTTAT
>CAZSGT010000109.1:0-6297 GCA_964606215.1 uncultured Lachnospiraceae bacterium | reverse complement strand
AGTCGCTTCACAACTATTCCTTTAAAGCAAAAAACGTTTTGCAGGAGAAACTCTTTGTTCAACAATAATTTCTAATTATTTGGAGGTTGATTATGAAAAAAATGAGAGGATTTGTGGCGGCGTTTGCCATGTATTGTTTGATTGCATTGCTGATGTTTCCAGCAGTCACGGTGAAAGCTGCGGATAACCTGCCGGCGGCTTGGGATAATCTCAGTGTTGCATTAAGAAGTTTGTCAGAATTGGTGGTGACAGACAACGGTTATATGAGAGTATATTTCAATGGAGAAAAAATCGGCATAGAGTATTATGACGATAATTTTAATATACAAAGTAAAAAATTTATTGATATGGAATTGAGTATATGGGGAGGTTTTTATGCTGGCTCGGATGCATATTATCTGGTGGAGGGACAGACCAACACGGAAGAGAGTGATACCGCTGAGGTTATCCGTGTAATTCGGTATGATACCAACTGGGAAAAGAAGGGTGCAGCAAATATTACGGGTAATACCAGCCTTTTTGGTGGAGAGGTACGTTTTCCTTTTGATTACGGATGTGTGGAGATGGCGGAGTACAATGGTACCCTTTATATCGTTACAGGTCATCAGGGATATGTGGACTCTGCATTTGGTCAGGGACATCAGGGATTTCTGATGATGGCGGTGGACGAAGCATCTATGACTGGCAGCATAGTATCCTGTGATTTGTGGCATTCCTTTGCACAATACATAGGGTGTAAAGATTCAGATTTGTATGTATTAGAACTGAGTGAAGGTTCCGGGTACACAAAGCTTTCAAAGTACGATACGGAGACTTTAAAAAATACATCTCTGCCAGTACTGCAATATGGGGGAGACCGTACCTCGGCATGGGCAACTGCCTGCTATGCCAGTGTAGACGGCATAGCGGTATCTTCCGATAATGTGCTCTGTCTCGGCACATCCATAGACCAGTCACAGTATGATGATGTTTCATCAGATACACCACATAATATTTATCTTACAGTGACGCCGGTTTCAGATTTTTCTGAAGATGCCACAACTGTAAAGTGGCTTACGGACTATACTGGAGGGGGAAAGAGTTTTCTGGGGACAAAGATTACCAGAATCAATGATGACCGGTTCATGGTTTCCTGGGAAGAATATGGAACAAGCCAGCAGGCAGATACTGATGATAGCTTGTCAGCAAGCATTCTTCATTATGTGTTTATAGATGGGGCGGGGAATATTGTAAGTGATGAATTTACCGCATCGGCGCCCATATCTGACTGTCAGCCGGTGGTGAAGGGTTCAAAAATTGTATATTATGCATGCAATGCCAATATGGTGGATTTTTATTCCATTGATACCCAGACAGGGAAGTTTGACAAAAGGGTATATCGCGTGGCGGGCGAGGGAGCGACATGGGATTTTGCTGACGGTGTGCTTACCATATCCGGGACGGGTCCCATAACGGTGGATACGGAAGCTTATTCCAGACGCCCGGTATCTTCCACCGCTGGTTATTTTACCTATTCGTCAAATGATAATGCGTGGAAGCCTATCCGGGAAAAGGTGAACAAGATTGTCATCGAGGAAGGTATCACAGATATCCCGGAAAGTGCATTTGCAAATTTTAGCAGCCTTGCAGAGGTAGAGATAAAACCCGGGCTAAAAAGTATTGGCGAGAAGGCTTTTTACAAGTGTAAGTCCTTAACAAAAATAATAATACCATCTAGTGTGACAAGCATCGGAGAAGATTTTCTGTGGACAGGATATTCTTGGGCGTCAGATGAGGACCATATAGTCGCCGCAAAGATTTATGCGCCAGAGGGTTCTTATGCGGCAAAATATGCCAAAGAGAATGGGATTTCTTATAGCAGCAGTGGGCTGAATGACAACAAAGATGACAAACCGGAGGATGGGGACGGCGATAACGATGATGCTGCCATAAGTATTTTAAAGGCAAATGTAAGTGGAATTAAGAAAAGTTATGCTTACAACGGCAAGGCACAAACTCCTGAAGTGACGGTGAAACTTGGCGGTAAAATATTGAAAAAGGATACGGAGTATACCGTTTCCTATGTGAACAATAAAAACACAGGTAAGGCAGCTGTGAAAATACAGGGCAGGAACAAATATAGTGGAATCCTTGAAAAGACATTTTATATTGTTCCGAAAAAAGCCGCTAAAGTAAAACTGAAATCCCTTAAATCAAGGGCAATTAAGATAACATGGAAAAAGGATACACAGGCAGACGGATACCAGATTCAGTATGCCAGAAATGCAAAGTTCACGAAGAATAAGAAAGATGTAATTATTACAAAGAAATCCACGGTTACCAAAAAGATTTCAAAGCTTGCGAAAGGTAAAAAATATTATATTCGTATTCGTTCATACAAAATTATTGACGGCAAAAAATGTTATGGAGCATGGAGCAAGACTGCGAAAGGGAAGAGTAAATAGGAAATTTTTTTGACTTGAAAAAGTCATGTTTGAATAGTATAATGGGGTTTGCAACAGGTAAAATGTCTCATGGCTTACTGTGGGATATTTTGCCATGCAGGCATATATGGATGTTTGCGTTAGAAGCTGCACCCTCGTATTTGCCTTTGTAGTGATAAAACATTGTAATTTTGAATGGAGGAGAAACATGAAAACAAAAAGAACATGTAAAAGCATTTTCATGCTGGCAGCACTTTTTGCAGTACTCAGTGTATTTACTGGTGTAAAAGCAGATGCGGCAGCATTGGTGCCAAAGGAAGTAAATGTCATAGGTGATCAACAAGCGGCAGCTCCAGTGACCAGTCTTGTATTGCCAGCTGGTACGGTTGGGACTACAAAAACAGTGGTCACTGTGAAGGTGAACCATAGTGGTGTTCTGGCAATTGGAGGAATGGGTACGAATGGTACAGAAGCAAGTCTGTACACAGATGCTGCCTGTACCCGGAAAGTAAATACGAGTGTATCAGCGGATCTTACCTTTTTTGGGGATAACACCGTAAAAACAAAAGAGATTATTATTCCAAAGGCAGGTACATATTATCTGGCGCTTTCTTATTGGCTGGGTTCTGCGGCTACAGCAGGAAACGGAAGTGCAAATGTGATGGCGTATGCATATAATGGTGACGACAGAACATTAGCATCTGGCAAGTGGAGTGTTGCATACACAAATGATTATAATAAGACGGTTTACCATAAGATTGTAATGAAGTCTGCGGGATATATTGACCTTTCAGGTAATAGTTTTTGGAGTGACGGAACAGCAAGTTCTCTTTCTGTAACGATTACTAACAGCAAGAAGAAAGTAATCAGCAATTCTATTTACCTGTATTCTGGAAATAACTATTCTACCCGTGTGGCTGTGGGCAAGGGTACATACTATGTTGCCGTTAAGAAGGGCGATATATATCAGCTGTGCTATAAGTCCAAAGCCATCAAGGAAAAGAGCGGAAAGAATAAGAAAAAAGCAGTTCAGTTAAAGAAAAAGAAAAAAGTAGACGGTCTGATGCTGATGGGTGAGGCTACAAAGAAAGCAGACTGGTACAAGGTTAAGCTTACAAAGAAGTCCAAACTGAAATTTGAGGTAAAAAACTACGGAGACGATACAATTAGAGTAGAAGTTATTCCGGCAAACAGTAATTTTAAAGTTTATTTCAATACTGCCAGCATTTCTGGAAATAGTGGAAAGACGCTTACTTCCTCACAGAAGTGGCCAAAGGGTACCTATTACCTGAAGTTTACGAAGAGTAATAAAGCATATTCTTCCCACTATACTGTGAAAGTAAAATAATTTAACAAGGATATACAAGATGGACCACCGCTGTATAGACGATTTGTAATTGTTTATACAGCGGTGATTTTTGTTTATCTAAAGATAAAGAGCGCCCTTTCTTTACAGGAAGTTATGGAATTGTCTATGGTTAATGCGCATATTCAGTCCGCTAAAATATTGAATGGTAATGAGAAATTAAATTGTGAAATATTTATATTGAAAAATATGAAATTAGGATGTACAATTTATGTTGTGGTCGCAGGCTGCGACAGACAGCATGACTTTAATAAAAATTAGGAGGTTGAAATTATGAAATCATTCACGAAAAAAGCATTGTTTTCTCTGCTGATAATGGCTCTCTGCCTGGGAGGAGCGGCTTTCCAGAAACAGGAGGCGAAGGCTGCTGAAAACAATTATATTAAAGTTCTTAACACTTTTGATGAAGAACAGGCACCGGTAGCGATGGCGGGTCAGCCCATATCCAGATCTTTTACGATTCCGTCAAATGGTGATCTTTTAATAGCAGTTTATACAGCCGAGTGGTGTAATTTTTCTTATACAATTTCAAGGAGCAATGGAACGCTTGTGTATGGTCCCAAAAATGTAACTGCATCAGACTCTGCATGGGAATATGCTACGAATGGCGATGGGATCTGTTACATCGGTTTTACTAATGTAACTCCTGGTACATACAGTATTTCGCTTACCTTCGGTGAAAGCCAGGAAATTGATTTGGTTGGAGTGCTTGAGCCTGTTATTATAAAGCCGTCTTTGGACACGAAGAGCCTGGTGGTTACCAAGGGCTTTAAGGACAAAGTCTCTGTAATCAATGCCGGAGGTGCAAAGCTTACCTATTCATCCAGTAACACCAAGGTTGCCACTGTAGACTCTGCGGGCAATGTGAAGGGAGTCAAGAAGGGAACTGCCAACATTACCGTAAAGACATCGACAGGTGACAATATAGGAACCTGCAAGGTGACAGTGAAGGATAACGAGTACAGTGTATCCAAATTATCTGTTTCCCAGGCGCCTAATTATCAGGTTTCGCCAGATATCTACAAGGTGTCTTATGACAAAAAGGGAAATCTGGTTATCAAGATGAGATTAATTAACAAATTTGGAAGCACGGCAAAGCAGTTGAGAAATTTGAAGATTACCATCAAGAATGAGAAGAATAAGACCATTGGTGTTTATACTTTAAAGAAGAAGAACATCAATTTGAGATCAGGTAAGGCAAAGGCATTTACATTTAAGATTAAAAAGTCTAAACTTAAGATTAAGGCAAAACAGGATTTGCGCAATATGTCTAATCCGGTTGTAAAGGGTAAGTTTACCTATAACAGATAAACGAACTCTTACAGTTTGGCTGTGTCCATCTGAAGTGGTTCATCTGCCAGAGTTTGTATTGTGTATAAATATGATGATAGAGAAGCGGCTGCCAGCAGGGCGGCCGCTTCTCTATTGTATGCCATAGATTGAGAGGAAATCATAGAATAATCCAGAATGTGTCCTTGCAAAACCCTGCTCTTGGAAGTATAATAAAAGATAGTAAAGTATGTAGTGCGATTAAGAAATGAGGTATCCTATGAATCGAAAGAATATATGGAATTGTTTATGGCTCTGGGCAGCGTTGGGATTGTTTTTTGTCTATGGATATACGCCGTTGAAGGTGCAGGCGGCAGAGCTGCCTGTCATACCGGCACAAAGTACAGGCACACCATCCTCAGAACCAGTGCAGATGTCGCTGCCGGCAGGACAGGATGATGCCACATCGGTTCTTACTGTGAAGATGCCCTATAGTGGGGTATTGCATCTGTTTGTAGCGGGCTCCAACAAGACAAAATTGTGTTTATATGCAGATGCGGCATGTAAAAAAGCAGTGGGGACAGAGATAATTCTTACCGGTGAAGCCCAGGTGGTGCAGAGTTATATCCCTATTGCAAAAGCGGGTACATATTATCTGCAGTACAGCAATGTTTTATATGCTTCGACGGTGGCGCGTTCGGCTGCTGTGTATGCGTATGGATATAATGGAGATGATAAGGTATTATCTGATGGAAAGGTGGCAATCACGTACAACCAGAATAGTGCAAAGACGGTATACCATAAGATCGTGCTGAAAAAACCGGCAGCTGTTGTACTTGCAGGAAATGTCATGCAGCCATCGTCAGAAGCGCAGACGCTGGGTAAGCTTACTGTGAATCTTTGCAACAGTAAAAAGAAGTTGATATCTGGTAATATTTCACTGGATACAGATGGAAAGCTTATTGCTTTAAAAAAAGGCACATATTATATTTCGCTACGAGAAAAAGATTTAGCTCTGCTTTGTTATACGGCACGGACAGCTAAGGAAAAAAGCGGTTCGAAAAAGGCGAAGGCGGTCAAGATAAAAAAGAATAAACAGGTGGAGGGAGTTTTAGCTCTGGGAGACGCAAAAAAGAAAGCGGACTGGTACAAAATCACCCTTTCTAAAAAGGGAAAAATTCGTTGTGAACCTCGAAATACCAGTGATGAATACAAAACAGATATTCTGATCCTCGTTTT